>JAGAJF010000055.1 GCA_017829005.1 Oscillospiraceae bacterium
ATCGTGCATCAGAACCACCTCATGATCTGCATTTATGCTGTCACGTAAATATTCAAGGCAGCTGTCATATGTAGCGGAAGTGGAAGCATCGGCAGTAGCAGCATTCCAATCATAGAACGCAAATCCCCTTTGCTCCATTTCGGCAATGATATCATCGGCAGTGTCACGGTTAAAATTATTGTAGCTTCCTCCCGGGAAACGGAAGCACCAAGGCTTCTGCCCCGTAACAGCGTAAACCTTTCGATAAACTCTTGCAAAATCCTCAAGCCAGCTTTCGGTAGAGGAATAAATGCCGTCATAATCGTGAGACCAGCTGTGAAGTCCCACCGTGTGACCCTCGTCAGCGACCTGCTTTAAAATATTCTCCTTGCCCTCAGTACACCAGCCTGTAATAAAAAATGTAGCCTTGATATCATTTTCCCTGAGAATGTCCAGAATCTGACGGGTATACTTCGAAGGTCCGTCATCAAAGGTAAGATATGCCACCTTGCCTTCGGTAACGGAGTATTCGGCTCTTTCGGCAAAAAGCCCGTCATAGCTCCTGCCTTCCTCGGTCATATCATTGTAAAATCTGTCGGTCTCAATGTATCTGAGCAGCTCATTCCAACCCTCGGGAGATACTCCCCCCTCAGGGTCCGCGAACCTGTCAAATATCCTTCCGTTTTCACCGCATACAAAGGAAATGTCCTTATAAATAAAATACTCGTCGGGACTTGAGCGCACCCACATATGAAGTGACTCATTGTATTCGGAAATATCACCCTCGGGAGCATTATCATCAGAAAACGGAAGAACGCTCAGAGGTATCACCATACTTTCGGGAGAAATCTCACGAAGCGTTTCACCAAGCTCAAAAAGCTCATTTCCATACTTTTCCGCCGAAAGACTGTTAATAAGCTCGCACTCTGTAAAAAGGAGATAAATGTACGGCTTAGCGGAAGCTTTTACCAGCTCACTCACCTTTTTGCCCCCTGTCTCGGCAGACAAAATATTATCCGGTCTCGCACCGGGAACGGATATCACGTTATCCTCCGTAAGCAGACCGCAGCTCACCGCCTTGCCGCACTCCCCGTCGCCTATAATAAGAACGTCTGAAAGATAGCCGTCCTCATTTTCCTCCGTAAGAGGAGAAAAAGTTACAGGCACGGTAGTCTCTGCCTCGGTAACGGTCTCAGAAGCATCGGTAAATTCCTGATAAACGGCAATATAGCTTTCTCTATCTTCTTCCGGGCTGTCCTGACCGCAGCCGGCAAGGAGCAAAGCACAGACAGCAGCCATAATTTTTTTATTCAACAGTCTCACCTCGATAATACAAAATCTTACAAATCACTTATTCCTCAATAAGGATCTCTCCGTAAAAAGCAGTGGTATTCGTGCAGGTATAATCATAAACCGAAGTATCATATGTCTGAGAAGCAACGATCTTTTTAAGTTCATTGTCAAAAACGGCGAAATTCAGCCCATTGAGATCGGGTGTATATCTTTCATCATCAATATACACCTGTCCGATCTGTTTATCTGCACGTGAGCCGCCGCTTACCGCAGTAATGAAAACCGAATTATCACAAATTGCAAGCTTTTCCTCAATAACATCATCAGAAATAGTTTCAAATATGATCTTGCCGCCGCTGACAACTCCGACATAACTCTGACCGTCCAGTTTGTTAAAATCGGTTTTAAACCCAAGCCTTCTCAAAAGAAATTTTGCCGACAGATCAAGTTTGTTGCCCGCATCACCATTTACGCAGATAACGGTAGTATAATCACCTTTATTTATCATACTCAGATACTTCTGCAGTGACTTGTTCGGGAAAACTTTGCGGTAATCCGTCCGAAGCTGTTCTTTTGAATACTCTGAAGCAGCATCAAATAAAGACTCATAGGGAAAAACGCCGTGGACTCCACTATGACTGCACATATCATTATAGGTAACTGTAACCAAAAGTACGCCCCCGGTCAGGACGAGCCAAAGAGACTTTCCGTTTTTCAGCGCATAGCTAAAAATTTTTTTTAAAGCGCCCTTATTATCATGCTCTTTAAAATGTGCGCCGTTCTTTATAATCTTATCTTCAAAACGTATATCTTTGAAATGACAGATCATTTCAGGAACGCTCAGAATAATAAATATATATATCGGAAGAGTAAAGCGCTCCAGAATAAAATGCTTCGTGATGAAGAGCCATATCAGAAAATTATAAAACAGAAAATTAGTCATAACGCCCGCTTCGGAGCATTTATCCTTCCACCCCGAAAAGTATGCTGCAAAGCCCAATATCATAAAGAAAACGGGAACTATCAGATACGCTCGGGATAATCCCACTTTAAGGAAAACTGTATCCAGATACATCGAATAACCGCTTATGACCTTTGTAAGCAAAAATTCCAGTATCTTCTCCGAAAAAACAAATACCAAAGCTGCCGTAGTACCGAAAACAGCATAAACCTTTGCCGATGGTTTGATAAGAGATAACAGATAAATGGGAATAACCAGAAGCACAGACATATGAAACAGAGAGCCTGCCAGTACAAGAAGAATGACTGCCCAATGCTTTTTTTCTTTTATAAAATAATAACTCAGCAAAACAACAGAAGCCGCAAGGCTCTGCCTGGTAAAATTAAGAGAATTGTAAAAAAATGTCACTGTAAGATAAAGCCAACAGGACAGCCAGGGCATTTTGCTGTATTTAACGATCACAAACGCTACAGGAAAAAGAATAAGAAGCGCCATAATAAAATTAAGTATAAGATAATCGCCGCCAAGGAGTTTGGCGATCTCCATAATAATATGGTATCCTATCTCGAAATTTCTGTTGGCAAATCTTTCCGCAAAACTCAGCTCGCTTGAGCAAAGCTCGTAAAAAAAATGTCTGTAATTAAAAAAGTCGTTTCCGATCCCATATCGAAATGCCGACATCAGATACATATAGCCGAAAACAATGCACACGTAAATAATATTTTTTTTTGCAGAAGGCTTTCTTATGCATAAAGGATATGCCAGCCCGAGGATAAGCGCCATAAGAATATAGTAGACTGCCATTTAAACTGTCCTTTCAAAATATCTGATACAATATGATATTATTATACCATATCTGCTTTATTACGTCAATGTCAATACAGCAATTTTTCTTGTCAAAAATAAACAATTTAGCCATAGCAAAATATACATCTGAAAACGTTGACACAGCATAAAATTTATGATATAATAACTAAAAGTTACGCTGATATTATTATCACCTGAAAGATACAAAATATTTTTGAAAGGACGATCGCTATGAATAAGCTCAGACGAATTATCGCAGGCGTTTCAGCGCTTACGCTCGCCGCTTCCTTTACAGGCTGTGGAGGAGACTCCGGATCTGCCGAGACCTCCGAGACCACTATGGAGACCACCACCGCCCTCACCGTTGAGATCAACACCGAAACCCTCTCCGAGGAGGAGCAGGGTACAATGAATAACGTTGCTGACCTTCTCCCCGATGTGGAGCTTGAGAATAAAAACATCAAGTGGTTCTCGTTCTATGACCCCTTCAACGCTTCTACCTCGGGAAATACCAAATCTCTTTCCCTTGAGCTTTTCGAATCCAAATACGGCGGATCTATCGAATATATCCCCACCACATGGGCGCAAAGATTTACAGATCTTTCCACCAATATCCTTGGCGGCACAGGAATCGACTTTATCGCAGGCGGCGACCTTGACTCCTTCCCCAAGGGCGTTCCCAACGGTCAGTTTGAAGCCTACGACCAGTATGTTGACTTTGACTCCGAGCTTTGGAGCTCTGTAAAGGAGCTTAACGATCAGTTCGAGTTAAAGGGCAAGCACTACCTTATGGCAACTCAGGCAACTGCCGGTGAAGTAGTTATCTACAACCGTCAGACTATCGAGGCACAAGGCTTTGACGATCCCGCCGATCTTCTCGAAAAGGGTGAATGGAACTGGACAGCCTTCAAGGATATGCTTCTTTCCTACGTTGACAACGACAGTGAGCAGTACGGACTTGATGGCTGGTTCAATGAAAAGCCCCTTATGCTTTCGGGCGGAATAGCTCCCGTAGAGCTTAAAGACGGCAAGCTTGTTGACAATCTCTTCGATCCCCGCCTTGAGAAAACAATGAATTTTATGTATGAGCTTAACCAGAACGGTCTCGTGCTTGACAAGAATCTGTTCAACTGGTCAGTACATCCCGAGTTCATCGGCGAGGGCAAGGAGCTTTTCTACATAAGCGGAATTTACGCTCTTGAGGGCGCACCCGATATCTGGACAGTTTCCTTCGGCGATCCCGATGATGTTATGTTCGTACCCATTCCCAGAGCAGACGATACCGATAAGTATTACCTTCCCGCAGGACTTGACGCATATATGCTCTGTAAGGGCGCTCAGAACCCCGAGGGCGTGGCAAGATTTATGGAATGTATCATAGCAGCAAGCTATGATGAAAACGCCGTAGCAATTGCCGATCAGAAGCTCAAGGACGTTTACGGCTGGACGGACGAAATGGTTGAAATGAGACATAAGGTAAATGACCTTACCGCTGAAAATCCCATGTATTCTATTCATACAGGCTGTCCTACCGACCTTTACAATATTCTTGACAGCGGCGAATATGGCATACGTGCTCCCTTCTACGGACTAGACTGGCCCTCTGTAAGAGACTCTCTCGCAGACGCAGCCACAGTTCTTATTGACGAATTCAATAACTCAATGGATAATATGGAATAAAAAGCAAAACAAAATAACAAACAGGAGCTGCCGCATTGCCGCAGCTCCTTTGATTTATTTACATTATAGCACATACGTGTCATTTTGTCAATAGTCATATAAAACAAATATTCACTATGCAATTCGTTACAATAGGACATATTTTTCACATATGGGCAATTCTGTCCACATAAGCCTGCATTTCTTTTTTTGACCTCACCGAATGAGTACTCTCGATAAGCTGCCTGCGCTGTTCCTCGGTCATAGCCGAAAATCTGGTCATCGCCTCGCTGTTCTGCGCCAGAGCCATTCCGAAACCCAGAGGGATATCCTTGCCATTCACGAAATTCATAGATTACCATTCCTTTTATTACAGATTTTTCACCAATCTTTATTTATTATTCATTGACCGAAAAACTCCGATGTGATATACTGTTTTCGGACAATAAAAACAGTCTTATTTTCACCCCAAACATTCATTTTATTCTGAAAGGAAAAATTTTTATGAGCAAAAAAATACTCGACTGGAATAAATATATTGAAAAATCTGCCGAAACCGTCTCCGAAGGAATAGTTATGCTCAGAAATGAAAATAATGCACTCCCCCTTCCCCAAAATGAGGAGATCGCCGTTTTCGGACGTATCCAGCTTCACTACTACAAAAGCGGCACAGGCTCGGG
>JAGAJF010000056.1 GCA_017829005.1 Oscillospiraceae bacterium
GCACGCCCAGATAAACCCCGTTACTTTTGAGGAGACGTATAAACGACTGTGGGACGAGGGATATACCGATATAATCAGCGTGTCCATAAACAGCAAGGGTTCGGGAACATACAACAATTCCATTATCGGAAAAGAAGATTTCTTTGAGAATAATCCCGAAGCTAAAAATAAGATCCGCATTTTTAACCTGGATTCCAGATGTTACACCGTGTTCTACGGTTATCCGATCATGGAGGCGGTGAAGCGAATCAATAAGGGCGATTCGGCGGAGGATATCGTGGCATATCTCCAGGATTGCTTCAATGTCTGCGCGGTTTATGCAGTACCCTACAATTTGAAGTATGCCAAGAAATCGGGCAGAATATCCGCTGCGGCAGCTTTTGCAGGCGAGCTGCTGGGTCTGAAGCCGATCATTGAATTTGCCGAAAACGAAACGACTACCATTGAGAAAATCCGGGGCGAGAAAAATATCGTCACCAAGCTGGTGGACTGCGTGGAGAAGCGCATGACGCCTCAGACGCCATATATTATTATCCACGGAAGAGACAACGCTCTTGCCAAGGAAGTCGAAAAAGAGATGATAAAAAGAGTCGGCAGAAAAACGGAGATGTTCTCAAAGATCGGATGCGCCGTCGCGTCAAATATAGGCCCTGACCTTGTGGCTGTTCTTATCCGACGCAAAAATAAGTAGTGTGCCGACCACTGGAATAGCTTTTTGAGGTGATATTGTGAAACGAGAAAACTACATCGGATGGGATGAGTATTTTATGGGAATCGCCCTGCTGTCGGCGGAACGGAGCAAGGATAACAACACCCAGGTGGGAGCTTGCATTGTGAATCAGGAGCATAAGATCGTTGCCGTGGGGTATAACGGTATGCCTACGGGATGCCGCGACGACGAAATGCCCTGGGAGCGCGAGGGCGAAACTTCGCTGGACACAAAATATCCCTTTGTCTGCCACGCCGAGCTGAACGCTATCCTCAACAGCAACTCCGCCAGTCTGAGCGGATGCACGCTGTATGTCACCCTATTTCCGTGCAACGAATGCGCAAAGGCGATCATCCAGTCCGGCATAAAGAAAATCGTGTACAGTAGCTAGAAGTATGCCGACTCCGAAAGCTCCATTGCGTCTGCTTTTCTGTTCAGGAAATGCGGTATCGAGATGAAGCAGTATGAACCGAGCAATCAGACTGTTGTTATTGAATTGTGATATTAAAACAGCCCGAAAAGGTCACCAACGACCTCTTTCGGGCTGAATTTTTGATTTGTTTGCGGGCTATGATATGCGCTTTCCCTTTCCTTTTTTCCGTTTGTCGATGGGTTTTTCCTTACCGCCCATATCTTCAAACAGCGGCTCTTCGGCGATATCGTCACCAGCCTCGGCAAGCTCCGGGTTGATTTCCCCCTGGCTCTCATAAAACGGGTTGATAACATACTTCTGAATAACAGGATAACTGTTAAAGCAGGTTATGAACCACACGAGGGCTGCCGGGAAGAACGGTATCACCGCAAAGAAAAACGGCGTCGCATAGAGAAAAAGAATAATCATGAAAACGGCGAAGAAAATATTGATAAGCGTTATAAGAATATTCTTTCCAAGCGATACAAACGCGAGAGCAAATGAATTTTTTATGAGATTTTTCAGCGAAAGGTCAGTCGCCGTCAGCATAAGAAAAATGTAGTAATTCATAGCCAGGATAACAATGGCGACGCTCAATGTTATCGTAAGCGGGATGTAAAACAGCTTATTATGATAATATTCCGCCCAGTCGGGATATATGTTGTACGCCGAGAAAGCGGACAACAGGGCGACAACGTCAAGCACACCTATCACGCAGGCTTTCTTGAAATTCTGCTTAAAGCCCTTGAAAAAATCGCGAATGACAAATGTGTGCTTTTCGATAATAAACGCCCTTATGACCTTTGTCATCCCTGCCATCGCCGGTCCAATGAGAACCGCAAAGGCAAGGAGAAGAACAATAATAGCCGCCAGAAGAATTTTAGTATTCTTGACAACTCCTATAAGGGCAACTGCGACAAGCGGCGGCAGGCAAAAAATGAAAAACAGCAGATTCAGACCGCAAAGCTTCCAGAATTTCCGGAAAAACAAATCGAAAAACAGTGCAAGTCCTTTTTTCTTCGGACCGTATTTCGAGATGCCTGGACCTGAGCTTTGATAATTATAGAATAATCCCAATTTTAACTTCCTCCGTTTTCTTTCAGAGCATGAACTACCTATCAGGCTCTCAGATAATTGATCTCATAATGCAAACAAGCGACATATCTGCGCACGAAAAAACAAGCGCAGCTATAAGCAGGATCAGATATTTGACGACAAACAGTTTCAAGCTCGGGGAAGATATTGCGTCGTCATTCTTTGATGCGGTAATGCGAAAAAGCGAACAGGACATCCGCAGAAGCTCCCGGACGGAAAGCAGAACGATGAATGAAATCGCCGCCGCCCTTGGAATGTGGAGCAGAAAGACCTCCGGCAATGCGGAAAAGCCCTTGGCTGCATAGACCGATGCAGAAGCGAATCCCAGCTCCGCGCCTTTTTCAATAAGAAGCAGTATTCCCAGCGGTTGTCCCAGTATACAGCATCCCAGAGCCATAGACAATGCCAGAAAAAACAGCATCTGCAAAAAGTCAGCGCTAAAAATCTGAACAGCAGTTCCGTCGCTCACCTTGGGGATAATAAATTCCGAGA
>JAGAJF010000057.1 GCA_017829005.1 Oscillospiraceae bacterium
AACTGGTGACCCGTACGGGAATTGAACCCATGATTACGCCGTGAAAGGGCGTCGTCTTAACCTCTTGACCAACGGGCCATATAAAGCTGTCGAGAACCGGCAGCTTGTAAGTGGTAGCGGCAGTGGGACTTGAACCTACGACCCCCTGGGTATGAACCAAGTGCTCTAGCCAGCTGAGCTATACCGCCATATTTCATCTTGAAGCGCACAGCTTCAAGCGACTTATTTATTATACACCACCAATCATAAAAAGTCAAGTCTTTTTTTATATAAAAACGATTTTTGTTAATGTTGCACAATTGAATTGTGATTATTCATAAATCATCAGGCAATAATCAACAGCTTAGTTGAGCATAAGTCCGTATTTTTCGCTGTTGTTTTCCACCGAAATGATCAATGAAGCCCTAGTCCTCATATGTAAAGCCCTCAGGAACATCTGCGGAGACAGAAAACTCAACCGAAGCACCTGACGGAATAACCACATTATCAGCCATATTGATCCTGCATAAACGTGGCTTGCCGCCGCTTGGAATATCCGTGGCATAAATAACGAGATCGTCGGGAGTCAGAACAATATCGTCTTTGCTCCTGTTTTCGCCGCATATGACTGCAGTGAATACTCTGTCGGAAAGCTCGGAGCTTGTTACGGAAAATGCACCGTTGCTGTCAGACTGAGCCATTGTCATTACAAAATCCCCGCTGCTTCCTTTGCTGACACTGCCGTTCCTGAAAATATCCACCATAAAATCATCAACGGGAGCCAAGAAGTACATAAGCAAAGCCGCTGCGCAAGCTGCAGCGAAAAGCACGGCAAGAGTTGAAATTATGCTCCCTCTGAGCTTAAGATCAACTTTACTGCAAAAATCCTCAGGTCCCTGCATACGCTCACGCCCCTCATCTGAATATATATAAAGGATACCACACATTTACAATTGTATTATGTACAGTGGGTTATCTTAATGTAAAAATTTTCCTCATATCCGCTTGCCGACATCACGGCAGTACAATAACTTTTGAGGCATTTAAATTCAGTATTTATAAACATAATTTGACAGTTGCCGTAAAATCTGCTATAATAATAGCATTCCAAAGGAAAGGACTTGCAGAAAAATGACAGGACTTGTGCTTGAGGGCGGAACCTTTCGGGGAATTTTCTCCGCAGGCTTTATGGACGCACTCATCGAAAAAAATATCGAGTTCCCTTACATAGTCGGAGTGTCCGCAGGAATATCCAACGCCGCCTCATACGTTTCAAAGCAGTTCGGGCGAAATATTGAAATACTCCGCAAATACCGGAACGATCCCCGCTATATGGGAATTGGCAATTATAAAAAATGCCGAAGTCTCTTCGGGCTTGATTTTGTTTATGACGAAATACCGAATAAACTTGTGCCATTTGATTATGAGGAATACCACCGTTATACGGGGCGTTTTCTCGTAGGTGTCACCAATGCCGAAACAGGAAAGCTCGAATGTCTCGACGGACTTGCGGACACTGACAAATGGCTCACCCTCCGTGCCTCCTGTGCCATACCCGGGTATTTTCCTGCTATCGAAATAAACGGTAATAAATATTATGACGGAGGACTCTCTTCACCCATATGTGTGAACCGTGCCTTTAAGGACGGCTGCGATAAAGCGGTCATTATCCTTACCCAGCCCGAAGGCTTTGTAAAAAAATGCGGCGCGGGAAATGTGCTTATGAGCGGAATTATCAAAAGTAAATTTCCCAATGTGGAAAAAGACCTTCTTATCCGCCATAAAATTTACAATCGTCAGCTTGAGATATGCAAAGAGCTTGAAAAGCGGGGCAAAGCACTTGTATTCCGTCCCTCCGAAAAGCTTGAAAGCTTTCAGAGCGACATTTCCGAGCTTGAGCGTTATTGGGAAACGGGCTATAAAACAGGCTGTGAAAATGCCGAAAAGATAAGAGCTTTTATGGGAGCAAAGCAGAAGGCGTGATATCCTTAATAAGCAAGCCCCTTGTAAATATCTCCGCCCAGCGCAAAAATATCATCAAGAGGTATGCGGCTTCCTTTTGTGAAAATGATAGTCCTTTCATAATCGTCAATAGCCCGTGCATTGCCTTTGAAGGTCACATATTTTCCGCCGGATTTTTTGCTGTCGGGAACGAAATATGTCACCGCTATTTCGGGACGCTCATAAAGATTATCCCGTAAAATGTTCAGCTTGTCATTAAGCTCCGAGGCTCTGTCCTCGTCAAGCTCAATGCGGCTGTCCGTCAGCCGTCCGGTCTCGCTTACCGCCTCTTCATATCCCGTAAGAGCTGCAAAGGACGAAAACTGCGCCGCCCTGTCAGGTCTGGGCATAGGCATATGCTTCCCGGACAGGGGACGGGGGAGTGTAAGCATATCATCATATTTGTGGCTATTGTTGTACATACTCATTTTTATGACCATTCCTTTCCTGAGAGTTTTGTGTTTTGCGTCAGCAAATCAAGACGACAGCCGAAGAAACAAAACTCGTAAGTTTGAAAATTTTTGATTTTCAAACTTATTCCTCCGAAATTTACGCCCTGTGACCGCCTATCTGCCTGTTGCGCTCCATAGCCGTTGCGCCCGCCTGCAAATTCATACCCTTCACAATGGCGTTTTTGCCGTACCTGCTTTTTATGGCAAGAATGGCAGTCTGCATATTTTTTTCCCGCATAAGCGCCCTGTCCTCACGTTCCTTCTGCTCGGACAATGCGAAATGATCGGTGAAAAGGTCAAGCTGCTCTGTCGCCTGTTCATATGGTATATTGTCCTCGTTTATGACCTTGTTTGCGCTGATGGTTATCCTGCGTACAAGCAGGTTTTTGTCCGTTATCCTGTCAAAAAGCTTCATTGCCGCTTCGGTAATGAGCCGTGCCGATGAGGTATACCTCTCAAGATTTACAGTGCTGTTTACGCCCTTGGGAACTTTTCTGCCGTAATGATCGGTCTTAATCTCGCCCTTGTAGCTCTGACTTATGCCGCTGTCCCTGAGATTTTGCGTGTCATAGCCGATCATGAGACCTATCTGATCTGCGGCAAGACGCTTTTCCACAAGGTCGAGAGCCAGCATATCCGCCATTTCCTTTATAATGAGCCTTGTCTGCTCATAGTCATGAGGTGACTGCAGCACCTGCCCCGAGGATATGCTCTTTGCAGAGGGCTTGTACG
>JAGAJF010000058.1 GCA_017829005.1 Oscillospiraceae bacterium
ACTATACATTCTAACATTTCCATTAATTCTTCCATTGTGGTACTCTCCTTCTTCGTTTTCTTTCATTATACCACTTTGGGGGCTTTTTGTTAAGCTTTTATCTTTTTGTTACTTTTTTGTAACTCATGCGTATGGTCTGATACGGGAAGGAGGGTACAAGGCTGATACTGTTCGTGTGAACGGATATGAGTTTGTACATATATCAAATGAAGATAGTTATTATCGGTGCAGGTCCCGCAGGTCTTACTGCTGCATATGAACTGCTCCGCAGGACTGACGAGCATTCGGTGGTGATACTCGAAAGCAGCGGACGCATAGGCGGCATTTCCGCAACGGTACAATACAAGGGCTGCCGTATGGATCTGGGCGGTCACAGATTTTTCTCAAAGCTTGACAGGGTAAATGAAATGTGGGAAAGCATTCTCCCGATACAAGGCAAGCCCTCCCGATATGACAGGCTTACGGAAAGCACTCACACACTTGCACAGGGCGGACCCGCCCCCGACAGTACAGATGATGTAATGCTCAGGCGCACAAGAGTATCAAGGATATATTTCAAAGACAAGCTGATAGACTATCCCATAAGTGCAAGGGTATTCGGTCAGCTTGGTATCCCGACCCTTCTGAGGGCAGGCTGCAGCTATATTCACTCCCGCTTTTTTAGGCTGCCCGAGGATAACCTTGAGAATTTCTATATAAACCGTTTCGGCAAAGTGCTTTACTCAATGTTTTTTGAAGGATATACCGAGAAGCTGTGGGGAAAGCATCCTTCGGAGATAGCCGCAGACTGGGGCGCACAGCGTGTAAAGGGGCTTTCGTTAATCGCTGCGGCAAAGGATATGCTTTCCAAAGCACTCGGCAGAAAAGGCTCTGAGGAAACCTCACTTATCGGGGAGTTTTCCTATCCCAAATATGGTCCGGGGCAGTTCTGGGAATGTACTGCTGACAGAGTAATTGCTATGGGCGGCAGGATACAAATGGGCTGTTGCGTTAAAAGGATAATTACCGAAAACAATGCCGTAAAATCGGTGATATATGAAAAGGACGGTGTTTCTGTTTGCGAGGAGGCGGATATCCTCATTTCGTCAATGCCTGTAAAGGAGCTTATCCCAGGATTGAATGACGTTCCGAATGATATTCGTCAGGCGGCGGAGGGTCTTTGCTACCGTGAGCTTATAACTGTTGGGATACTTGTTGACAGGCTTCGGCTGAAAAATACCACAAGGATAAAAACTGTCGGAAATATCATTCCCGACTGCTGGATATATGTTCAGGATACGGGCATTAAAATGGGACGCATACAGATTTTCAACAACTGGTCGCCCTATCTTGTGGAAAGACCTGAGGAAAATGTATGGCTGGGGCTGGAGTATTTCTGCGATGAGGGCGATGATATGTGGAATATGGGTGATGATGAATTTGCAGATCTTGCCGCAGGTGAGCTTGTAAAAATGGGTATGATTGCGGATAGATCCGATGTTAAGGACAGCCATATCGAACGTGTTATAAAAGCATATCCCGCCTATTTCGGAACATACCCGGAAATAGGCAGGATAACAGAATACCTTGACAGCATCGGAAACCTTTACTGCATCGGCAGAAACGGTCAGCACCGATACAATAATATGGATCATTCAATGATGACTGCTTTTCAGGCGGCAGATAACATTCTGAACAATATAAAAAGCAAGGATAATATCTGGAACGTCAACACCGATAAGGAATATCTGGAAGAAAAGGCTTGAATAACGTCATATCATAATGTACATAAGGCAGGAGCTGAACGAATATATCAGAGTGCAAATATACAGAGCATTCCCGAGCCTTACGTTTTTGAAGCTTGAAGAAAGCTTTGCCAGAAGTATTGCAAAGGGAATTATCAGAAAAGTGCTGTATCTGAAATCTATGCTGCAGATATGGGGATAATTTATCCAGAAGGCTGCTATGGAGCCGATGAACATAATGCATACTGCCGAAAGTACAGCAGTCTTTTTATCCTCCTTATATCGTATTATCGGGGATACAGCTGCTGCGATCGCCGCTATAGACAGTATGAGTGCCAAAATAAAAAGCACCGTTGGAATGAATTTGGGGACATCAAAAGAAAATTCACCGAAAAGAGAGTTCTTGACGCTGTAAACGAAATAGTTATATTCCTCATCTATATCTATATACGGCGATGTGAATATGCTTTTGAAATCGGGTATAACGAACCTTTCAAGCAGAGAACGGTCACCTACATATATTGCGCTGTTTTCACCTTCGGCTATTTTCAGCACATACCAGGGCTTCTGTTCGAAGAGGATAAAGTTTCTTATGCTGTACCAGAGTCCAAGGGGAAGGCTTATTATTCCGAATACGGCTAATTTGGCAAACAGGGGAGCTGCCTTTTTCTCTTTGATGTGCGAAACGAGCTTTACCGCAAAAACTGCGGCGGTAAATAATGCAGGCACCCCCACAGAGATCTTTGTCATTACTCCGAAGCCGTATGCAAGCGCAAGAATGATCGTATTTTTCCAATCGGGTGACTCATACCATTTGAATGTAAACAGCAGTGCAAGAGTCATAAAAAACGTGCAGAGAATATCGGGAGTTATCCTTATGCTGAGCAGGAAACAGGGCTGAAAGGCGGCGATAAGCATTGCCGCAAGCTTTTCCCTGTCCTTAAGCATAAATATATCGCAAAGTGACTCTGCAATTATAAGCACCATACAGGAAGCGGCACAGGATACCGTTTTGGCGGCGTCAACAAGGAGATATACATCAGAACGGGGCAGTACCGCATTTATGAGCCTTGAAAAAACACTGCCCACCATATAGAAAAACGGCTGCTGATAAAACTGTGCGTCATTGCTTTGGGGAAGCGAGCTGTTTTCGATAAGCCAAAGCAGATATGCGGCGTGTCCTGCTCCTTTTGAACTGAACTCGTAAAGGTCGTGACTTCTTACATTGCAGGGCGTATACAGCATATATCCGATACGCATAACTATTCCGGCTAATATGACAGTCTTTATTGCTTTATCGCAGGATAACTGCTTTTCGGTGCTGCAGTTTATGACCGAAACAGCGGCATATGATGACGCCACCGCCATTATCAGCTTTATGGGGGTATTGGTGCTCCGTGTACAGAGCAAGCTCCAAAGAATATATACAGCGATCACCAAAGGTATGACAGCAATACATTGCATATATTTTTTCTCAAATATCTTTTTCATATGTACCTCGCTCATATTTTTTGTTATATTGATTATATCAGATTTTGGTTATGATTGCAATATGGTTAGAGCAGTATGTATTGCAGAAATGTATGAATAAGATCCCGAGCACCTTTTCGATACTTCCAAATGAGATATTGATCGCGTGAAATATTCTGTGATATATTTTTTTAGTATGGAATGTCAGGATCATCACCACAATCACAAGGACGAAGTGAGACTATATGATGACCCGATATCCAACTTAACGAATATCGAGGGTTTTGTTTCCTTACTTTTCAGTAATAATGGAATTATCCGCCCTCTCCCCGCATAAAATATCATAATTCTAAGTGTTAACGGGGGAGAGCTATGAATGAGCTGACATTTGACGACAAAAAGGAAAGGGCTGTAATATTAGGGGAGTACATAACCGAAAATAAAGCTACTGTTCGTGCTGCTGCAAAGGCTTTTGGAATAAGTAAGTCTACTGTTCATAAAGACCTCACAGAAAAGCTTCCTCACATAAGCTCGGGGCTTTATAAAGAGGTCAAAAAGGTTCTGGAAACAAATAAAAGAGAGCGGCATATCCGTGGAGGAATGGCGACCAAACATAAATATGAGGAAATGCACCGAAAAAATACATAGATAAAACATCTGTCTCCGCTTTGCAAAACAAAATTACAAAGCGGAGACATAAAAATCAAACGGCAGTCATATGCTGAAAATATATTAAAATAATTATTATAAAAATGTTAAAAATGAGCTTTCCCTATTCCTAATAATTTGAAAATGTGCTATAATATAGATTAAATACGTCGGAGGTTTTTATTATTAAAGGACAGCTGTTCTGTCCTGCTGCACTTAGGGGCTTCGGCGTAAAAATACATTTAGCATTTATAAAATAGGAGAGCTTGAAGGTAATGAGTGATTTCATTAAGGCTAAGAGAGCCGTTTTGAACAAGTATTTTGAACGTATGAACGATATGCAGCGGGAGGCAGTTTTTTCGCTGAACGGTCCGGTGCTTATACTTGCAGGTGCAGGAAGCGGAAAAACTACTGTTCTGGTAAACCGTATTGCAAATATGATACTTTTTGGAAACGCTTATGCGGACGAAAGCAGCTATGCCGGACTTTCCGATGAAGATATGGCTTTCCTTGAAAACTATGACGGAGACCGCTCAGAAGAAACAGTGTCCCGTCTTGCGGACATCATTTCGGTTGATCCTGTCAAACCGTGGAATATTCTTGCCATCACCTTCACAAACAAGGCGGCAAACGAACTTAAGCAAAGGCTTTCGGATATGCTCGGGGAAGAAACGGGCAGCAGAATAAACGCTTCAACATTCCACTCCGCCTGCGTCCGCATTCTCCGCAGGGAAATAGAAAAGCTGGGATATTCAAGCAGCTTTACCATATACGACAGTGATGACAGCCAGCGCCTTATCAAGACCAGTATGGACGCTCTTGATATATCCGACAAGGCTATCCACCCCAAGGCAGTTGCCGCTGTAATATCTGCCTGCAAGGATAAGCTTATAACTCCCGAGATGTTCGAGGAGGAAGCGGCAGGGGATTACAAGAAGCTTACTGTTTCAAAGATATATAAGGAATATCAGTCACGTCTCCGCAGCGCCGATGCTCTGGATTTTGACGATATTATTATGCTCACCGTTCAGCTTTTTGAGCAGGAACCCGATGTTCTCGACCATTACCGCAACCTTTACAAATATATAATGGTGGACGAGTATCAGGATACCAATATGGCTCAGTATCGCCTGGTTTCGCTTCTGGCGGATAAATATAAAAATCTGTGCGTTGTAGGCGATGACGATCAGTCTATCTATCGTTTCAGAGGTGCCACCATTGAAAATATCCTATCCTTTGAGGAGCAGTTCGAGGGCTGCAAGGTCATAAAGCTTGAGCAGAATTACCGCTCCACACAGGTGATACTTGACGCTGCAAACTCTGTTATCGCAAACAATACTGGCAGAAAGCCCAAGGCGCTCTGGACTGACATAAAGGAAGGTGACAAGATCACCGTTTACAAGGCTTCCGACGAGGCAGCTGAGTCAAAATATGTGGCAAATATTATCCTTGACGGCGTTAAGGACGGCAGGTCATACAAGGACTATGCTATACTTTACCGTATGAACGCCCAGTCAAACTCTCTTGAAAAAGCCTTCACATCAAGCGGCATACCCTACAGAGTTATCGGTGGTATGAGATTTTACGACCGCAAGGAAATAAAGGATATCGTGGCATATCTTTCTGTTATCAACAATCCCAATGATATGCTCAGATTTAAGAGAATTGTAAACGAGCCTAAGAGGGGGATCGGTGACAGCACTCTTTCTATGATAGAGCAAATATCTATTGATCTTAAACATTCTCCCGTTGAGGTTATGAAGGATTCCGAGACCTATGCTCCCCTCAGTAAAAAATCCGCTTCACTTGTTAAAACAGCCGATATGTTTATGTCCCTGTCAGAAGCCGCAAAGGAGCAGCCCCTTGATGAGCTTTTTGATACTGTGGTGGATAAGACAGGCTATGGCGCAATGCTCAGAGCCCAGGGTGACGAGGGACTTGCACGTCTTGAGAATATCGAGGAGCTTAAATCAAACATAGTTGCCTTTATGGAGGCAAAGGAGGAAGCAGGAGAGACTGCGGAGCTTTCCGATTTTCTTGAGGAAATTTCTCTTTATACAGATGTGGATAAGCTTGATGCTGATGCAGACGCTGTTTGTATGATGACAATGCATTCCGCAAAAGGACTTGAGTTTCCTGTGGTATTTATTGTAGGTATGGAGGACGGAATTTTCCCGGGACTTCGCAGTCTTGACAATCCCGAGGACCTTGAAGAAGAACGCCGCCTTGCATATGTTGGCATAACCCGTGCCAAGGAAAAGCTGTACATCACCCACGCTCAGCAGAGAATGCTGTTCGGCTCCACTCAGCGCAATTTCCAGTCTAAATTCATCAAGGAAATTGACAAGGACTGCATTGAGCGCATTGACGGAACGGTCAAGACTACCAAGAAAGTCGATGATGGTATTACCGCTCCCGTTCATGCCTACACTCTCCAGAGCCAGCTTGCAAGCAAGAAGATTGAGGAAGCAAAGAAAAATTCTGCAGCTCAGTACGGTGTAGGCGACAGAGTGAAGCACAATACTTTTGGCGAGGGAACCATTGTCTCAATGAAGCCTATGGGCAATGACCATCTGCTTGAGATTGCCTTTGATACGGTGGGTACCAAGAAGATCATGGCGAATTTTGCAAAGATAGTAAAAATATCCTGATAAAAATTCAAGCTTCTTCCGCAAGTTTTCGGAAGAAGCTTGTTTTAAAAATATATGTAAGGAAGTGGGGAAATGCCAAAAGCGGTAATATTTATAGGCGTGCAGGCAAGCGGCAAGACAAGCTATTACCACAGCTTTTTCAGCGGATATGAGCATATAAGCCTTGACGAGCTGAAAACACGCAATAAGGAATACAAGCTTCTGCAGGAGTGCATAGCTTTGGGCAGAGATTTTGTTTCTGACAATACAAATCCAACTCCCCAGGACAGAAAAAGATACATAGATATGGCTTCATCGGCCGGATATGAGATAATTGGCTATTATTTCTGCTCGGAAATAGAAAAATGCATTGCACGAAACAGAGGAAGAACCGGTAAAAGCCGTGTTCCCGATGTGGCAGTTGCAGCTACTCACAGAAAGCTTGTGATACCGTCAATGTCAGAGGGCTTTGACAGGCTTTATTATGTGAGGCTGACAGAAAACGGCTTTGTTACAGAGGAATGGAGGGTAAGCGATGGAGTTTGATGCCTTTGACAGAGAAATGAGAGCTGTGGAAAAAGCTTTTGACAGCTATATTGACATCAATATGCTTCTCTGTGCCAGACTTGACGGACGGGGCTTTTCAAATCTCACCGAAAGAAATTTCATCAAGCCCTACGATGAGCGATTTTACAGATATATGACAGAAACAGTCAGGCACCTTATGTCCTGCGGATTCAATATTATTGCAGGCTATACTCAGAGCGATGAAATATCCCTGCTTTTTCACCCTGCCGACAACACCTACAACCGCAAGACAAGAAAGCTGATATCCGTTCTTGCAGGGGAGGCAAGCGGTTTTTTCTCCATAAAGCTGGGTGCTCCCGTATCCTTTGACTGCCGTCTGATACCTATGGAAGATATGAAAGCGGTCAAGGATTATTTCTCCTGGAGACAGACCGATCTTCTGAGAAATTCACTTGACTCCTGCTGTTATTATGCACTGCTGGGTGACGGTATGGATTATCTTTCCGCCACAAAAAAGCTTGAGGGACGGGACATTGTCTATAAGACAGAGCTGCTTGCTTCTTACGGCATTGATTATAATTCGCTCCCAACCTGGCAGAGATATGGCGCAGTTCTGCATTATGAACGAACCGAAAAGACGGGAACAAACCGAAAAACAGGTGAGCCTGTGAAGTTTTATCGCAGGGAACTTGTACTGAACGAAAGCCTGCCCTCGGGGGAAAAGTTCGGAGAATATATTTTGTCTCTTATGAACGACGTTCTTTCCCAAGCATAAACATCATCTCAGCCACAGCTGCTTCGGCAGTCATTTCGCCGCCCGGTATAACTCCATGCCTTGCGGCATTCACACCAACCTCGTAAATGCTCATATCAACGCCCTCGTGAAGGCATTGTGATATGAGCATTATTTTTATGCCCTTTCCTGCGGCATATGCGATACCGTCAAGCAGTCTGTGAGGAATACCCCCCGTTCCGTAGCCCTCGATAACGATACCCCGCACACCTCTGTCAACAGCATATGAAAAAATGCTTATGTCTGTCCCGGGGGTAAGCTTTATGAGCATAACACTTTCGTCAAAATCGTCATTGAAGCTGTATTCGCCCGAATTATGGTGAATGTCATTTAACAAAAGCGTGCCGTCCTTTATTCTACCCGCATATTCTCGTGAACTGATAAATGCGTTGTCGCTGTGGGTGTACTCCTTGTGAGCCATATCCCCTCGGATAAGCTTGTCCCCGAACAGCAGATATACATCGTTCAGAGAATCATTCAGAGCGGCATTCAGAGAGTTGAAAAGATTTGCCTTTCCATCGGAATTTTCCGAGTAAAAGGGTCTCTGCGCCCCTGTGATGATAATAGGTACGGGAGGGAAAACCAGCATTTTCCGAAGCATTGCCGAGGTGTATGCCATTGTGTCCGTTCCGTGGGTTATCACAATGCCGTCAAAGCCATCTTTTACAGCGTTATGTGCGGATATGCCTATCCTGCGCATATCATCGCAGGATATGTCCGAGCTGTCGATGTTCATTATACATTCCGGGGAAATTTCCGCTCCCGTTTCGGGAATGTGCGTGAGCATATCCTTCATCTGTCCCTCGGCAGCGGCAGGGGAGAGACCCTTTTCGGTTGGTACGCAGGATATTGTTCCGCCTGTGGCAATCCATTTTATTTTTTTCAAATTATCACTTCCTGATTTGCTTTTAAAAATATTATACATTAAAATAATCCGAATGTAAATGTTATATTTTATATAAACGTGTAAACAATAAACTTGAGGTGATGTATCTTGAAGGATAAAAATAAAATGGGACTGCTGGGAGCTGCAGCAGGACTTGCAAACGGATTTTTCGGCTCGGGCGGAGGTATAATTGCCGTACCCATGCTCAAAAAGGCAGGATATGAGCCGAAGAAAGCCCACGCAGGCTCCCTTGCCCTGACATTGCCCTTGTCCGCAGTCTCAGCACTTTTTTATATTGGAAATAAAAGCTTTGATTATATGAGTGCTGTTAAACTGATTCCCTTCGGGCTTGCAGGTGCGGCGGCAGGAGCATTTCTGATGAAAAGGATACCCGTAAGACTGCTCTCGGGAATTTTCGGTCTGCTTCTTGTTATTGCAGGCGTGAGGAATTTGCTGTTATGACCCTTCTCACATGGATAGCCGCATTTCTTACGGGACTGCTTGCTTCTCTGGGAGTGGGCGGAGGAATGGTGCTTATTATATGGTTTACGGCGATAATGGGAATGTCCCAGCTTGAGGCACAGGGAATAAATTTGCTTTTCTTCCTTCCCATAGCTCTGCTGTCGGTCATCATACACCGAAAAAACGGACTGATAAGCTTCAAGGAGCTTGTCCCATCGGTTATTACAGGGGTGTTGGGTGCTGCGGCAGGCTCTTTTGCGGCAAAGCTTATGGGTTCGGAGCTTTTGGGAAAAATATTTGCTGTCTTTATCCTCGTTATCGGAGTGAAAGAACTTCTTTCGGCTGTTTTCGGCAATAATCGGGAATAGGTCTTGCTTTTGTCGAAGCATTATGCTATAATAATTAAGTATGATGACAAAAGCTGTGGCTTTGAAAGGAATGTTCTCTTTTAATGAATGTTAAAAAGCGTGATAAATATAAACGTTTTATAATGGGACTTATCTCGGGAGTGCTTATTGCATTTCTTTTAGGCTCCTATGCATATGTGTGGCTCACACATTATAATATCAAGCTTGACAGTTCCCGAATTCAGGCGGATTATTTCGGTTGGAAGGGAAATTTGCTGATATTTGCTGTTTACCTGCTGCTTATTTTCCTTTTCTCACGTATCTATAACGGTTTCAGAATAGGACTTCTCCGTGTATCGGATATAATTTATTCTCAGTCCCTGTCGGTTCTTTTTATAAACGGAATTACCTATGTTCAGATAAGTCTGCTTGAGCGTTCGGTGGCAGACTTACTTCCAATTGTATTAAAGACTCTGGCAGATATTGTTTTTATTTTCATCTGGGCATATGCAGGCAACAGGATTTATTCAAGGCTGTATGCAGCGAGAAAAATGGTGATAATCTACGGCAGCAAGCAGGCTGTTCCTCTGGTGGAGAAGATGAGCAGACGTGAGGACAGATTTATGATATGCCGTGCGGTAAGCTGCAACGAGGATATGGGTACCATAACCGACCTTATCACCGAATTTGACGCTGTAATAATCTGTGATGTCCCCAGTGAGAAAAAGAACGATATTCTGAAAATATGCTTTGATCAGTCTAAGAGAACATATATCACTCCCAAGCTCTCGGATATTATTATCCGAGGAGCGGAGCAGATACATCTTTTTGATACTCCCCTGCTTGTGTGCAGAAATTCGGGACTGTCCGCCGAGGAGCTTATTATGAAAAGGGCGATGGATCTTGCGGTATCTTTTATCGGTCTGATCGTCACTCTGCCCATTATGCTAATAACTGCTCTATGTATCAAACTGTACGACGGAGGTCCGGTTTTCTACACACAGGAAAGGCTTACCAAGGACGGCAGGATATTCAAGGTCTATAAGTTCCGCAGTATGAGAACGGACGCTGAAAGCGACGGAGTAGCCCGCCTTGCAGGTGAAAACGATGACCGTATCACTCCCATAGGAAAGGTGATCCGCAAGGTAAGGATAGACGAGCTGCCCCAGATACTTAATATCCTCAAGGGAGATATGTCAATTGTAGGTCCCCGCCCCGAACGCCCCGAGCTTGCCGCCGAAAACGAGAAGACTATGCCCGAATTCCGCTACAGGCTCAAGGTGAAGGCAGGTCTCACAGGCTATGCGCAGGTCCTCGGAAAGTACAATACCACTCCCTATGACAAGCTGAGACTCGATCTGATGTACATTGAGCAGTATTCCTTCCTGCTTGATCTCAAGCTGATACTTATGACTATAAAAATTCTTTTTATTCCCGAAAGCACCGAGGGCGTTAAAGAGGAAAAGTCAGCCTAAGCTTTTTATATCCGAAATAAGCTTGTAGGCAAGCCTGTTAAGGCCGTCAAAATCGGCAGCGGCAATGTAATGCTCTTCTATCTTATCATGTATGGTCTTGGCGTCGATAAGGGCTGCGGCAGACTCTTTAAGAAACTCGGCGCAAGCTTTTTTGCCGAATTTTATCCGCTGTCTCAGAGCGTCGTTTCCCGTAAGTAGATCGCTGCGGTAGAAGCGTCTGAAGCTGATATGCTTTTCAAAGCTTTCAAGGCTCAGGCTGTTTATGCAGTTTGAGGTAATAAAGCATATTTCAAGCTCGGGAATGATTAAATGTTCAATAAATCGGTCTGTGCTGAGATAACATTCGCTGATAAAAACATCATAGCCCTTTCTTGTAATTTTTGCTGCCGCATCGCATAAAAATGCTGCTGCGGCAACTATATTATCATCTGTCAGCAGGTATATTCTGCCGTTTTCCGGGATATATGAAGAATATCCGTTCATTGTAATGGCGGCTCTTTGCTTTCTGCAGACTCTGCCCTCACATTTGCTATCCTTTTTGGGAATTATCCGTTTTATGAATTTGTCTGTAAATGAGGACAGCTTTTCGGTATTAAGTGCCGATCTTGCCGACACTTCAATATCCTCGATGACTGATGAAACTGCTCCGAGACAAAGACGGCAGCGCTTGTGACAGCCGCTGTATTCATCGGTGAGACTGACTATCTCCTTTCTGGCTGAGCGGAGCTTTGAGGTCTCAATATATGCACCCAGATCCACAATGCTTTCCACAGCCTTTGGGTAAACGGGGTCTATACAGTGTGGCGCAGTTCCGTCTATTATCAGAGCCTTGCTTTCGGGAAGGTATACAGCGTCAAGGGAATAGGGATCGGCGGAGCAATGATATATTTCCTGGGGCTTGTCGGTAAAAGCTTCGCTTATTTTCTTCATAAGCGTTGATTTTCCGCTGCCTGCCGTGCCTTTGAAAATATAGACAGTGTTGTCCGTGTCCCGAAGCAGCTCTCCGATGGGCGTAACAAAGCCTGAGGACGTGGACGAGCCTAAAAAGTAATGTTCGTGTGACATAATATCCCTCCAAATCATAATGACTTCAAAAAAGCCGTTGATGATAATATTTTATGCACTCAGAACCATTTGTTGAGAGATGAAAGGAGTTTTTTATGAAAATATGCGATATTATTGACAGCGCCGTAAGCTATGACAGGGGAGACCCGAAACGTATCAACCATTTTATGAAGGTGTACGCATATGCTCATCTTATAGGCATTCGTGAGGGACTTGAACAGCGTGAGCAGGATATACTCGAAGCGGCGGCGGTGCTTCACGATATAGGCATACATAACGCTGAAATGCTCCATGGCTCCTCAGACGGCAAGTATCAGGAGCTTGAGGGACCTGCCATAGCCGCCGATATTCTTTCGGCACTTGGTGCGGATGAGGACTTTATTCAAAGGGTCTGTAATATGGTGGGACGGCATCACACCTACCACGGAATATATTCTCAGGGGCTTCAGATACTTATTGAAGCGGATTTTCTTGTCAATTTCTATGAGGACGATATGGAGGATAGCGCCGTTGCCTCGGTCAAAAGCAGGATATTTAAAACAACCGAGGGTATCAGGCTTCTTGAGCAGTTATACGAGGAAAAATATACGAGCCTTGGATAATGCAATTCACGTGTATGGTTATTATGCATAAAAGCGTCGGTCGGTAATTTGGGTTTATGTTAGTATTGCTCAAAAAATTTGATTATATTTGTGTAAAAAATGAATTGATTATTTAGAAAATATAGTGTATAATATAATCAAGCTCAAAGAAACATTACAGTTCTTTGATTAAACAAACACACTATCCTCTCTTAAAATCTTTCCATAAAAAGCAGTCATCTTTACGGTGGCTGCTTTTTATTTGTAATGAAATGCAAAAATTCACCCGTAAGAAGAATTTCTTCTCACGGGTGATTTTTAATCTATAGATTTAGGTGCCCTGTCGGGTCTCATAGTAAGAGATATTCTCTTGCGCTTCATATCGACCTCAAGTACCCAAACCTTGACCACATCGCCGACCTTGACAGCTTCAAGAGGGTGCTTTATAAATCTGTTGCATATCTGGGAAATATGCACAAGTCCGTCTTCGTGAACGCCGCAGTCCACAAAACAGCCGAAATCGGTTATATTTCTGATAGTTCCCATAAGCTCCATACCCGGTTTCAGGTCTTTAAGCTCCATAACGTCACCGCTTCTGAGCAGGGGAGGGGGAAGCTCGTCTCGAGGGTCACGTCCCGGCTTGGCAAGCTCTTTGAGGATATCACGAATGGTAGGAACGCCAACGCCTATTTTTTCCGAAATGGACTGCACACCTATCTTATCCGCAGCGGCAGAGATATCATTCATCTTTTCGCTGCCAATGTCCGCAAGGGTAAAGCCGCATATGTCCATAAGCTCTGCAGCAGCCTTGTAGCTTTCGGGGTGAACGGAGGTGTTGTCAAGGGGATTTTTTCCCATAGGAACTCTTAAAAAGCCTGCACACTGCTCAAATGCCTTTGCTCCGAGCTTAGGCACCTTCATAAGCTGCTTTCTGTCGGTGAATGCGCCGTTTTCCTCACGATATGCAACGATATTTTTGGCAACTCCCGAATTTATTCCCGAAATATAGGTGAGCAGCGACTGTGAAGCCGTATTAAGATCAACGCCCACCGAGTTTACGCAGTCCTCAACAACGCCGCCTAAAGCCTCGTCAAGACGTGCTTTGGGCATATCGTGCTGATACTGACCCACGCCGATGGATTTGGGGTCTATCTTCACAAGCTCCGCAAGAGGGTCCTGTAATCTTCGTGCGATGGATACTGCACTTCTGAGAGATACATCATAATCGGGGAACTCCTCTGCTGCAAGCTTTGAAGCCGAATAAACCGAGGCACCTGCTTCGGAGACCACCATATAGGAAACCTTTCTGTCCACACTTTTGATTATTTCCGAAACGATCTGCTCGGACTCACGGGAAGCCGTACCGTTTCCAATGGCAATGGTGGATACATCGTATTTTTCAATAAGCTGTTTTATTTTCTGTTTGCCCTGTTCAATTTTGAATTTTTCATTTGTTGTAATGTATGCCACGCCTGTGTCAAGCACCTTGCCCGTTCCGTCAACCACCGCAAGCTTGCAGCCTGTCCTGAAACCGGGGTCAACTCCCAGGGTAATGCTGTCCTTGACAGGGGGCTGCATAAGAAGCTGACGAAGATTTGAGGAGAATACTTTTATTGCGGATTCGCTTGCCTTGTCGGTAAGCTCTGCACGTATCTCGCGCTCAACGGAAGGGGAAATGAGACGTTTCCAGCTGTCAAGGCAGGCAGCCTCCACAAGCTCCGCACATTTGCAGGGGCTTTTTTTATATGCCCCTAGGATTACCCTTTCAGCGTCTCCCTCGGGAAGTGTTACCGAGACCTTGAGCTTTTCTTCACGCTCTCCTCTGTCAAGAGCAAGGATCCTGTGTCCTGCTATTTTGTTCACAGGCTCGGAAAATTCGTAGTAATTTCTGTAGGTTCCCTCGGGATCCTTTTCCTCGTCTCCTGCGGAATTTACAAAGCCACGGGCGTTATACTGCTTTCTGAGGCGCTTTCTGAGTTCAGCGTCATCGGAAATATTTTCCGCAATAATGTCGCAGGCGCCTGCAATGGCGTCATCAGCGGTCTCAACGCCTTTTTCGGCGTCGATATATTTCTCAGCTTCCTTTTCGGGGTCAGCTTTCGGAGACTGTTCAAGTATGAACACCGCTAAAGGCTCAAGTCCCTTTTCCTTTGCCACCGACGCTCTTGTGCGGCGTTTCTGCTTGAAGGGACGGTAAATATCCTCAAGCTCGACCAGTACAGAAGCGCCTGCAATGGCTGCCTCCAGCTCAGGGGTCATCTTTCCCTGTTCGGTTATGGAATTGATTATCTCGCTGCGGCGCTTGTCCAGATTTCGCAGATAAGTAAGCCTTTCTGAGATAAGTCTAATAGTCTGATCGTCCAGTGTTCCGTGGTATTCCTTGCGATAACGGGCGATAAAAGGCACAGTGCAGCCGCTGTCAAGAAAGTTGATTATATTGTCGATGTAGTCCTGTCTGACGTTAAATTCGTTGTGAAGCTGTACGTTTATTTCCATTTGATTTTTCCTTTCATTTATCTATCCCGATAAGGTCAAAATCGGGAGTATATTCCTCTTTTGCGGAGGAGCGCTCCTGCATATATCCCTTGAAGCCAAGCAAGGCTGCAAGCTCTGCCACCCTTTCGTACTCATAGGTGGATATCCTGCGGTTTATTTCCTTATGCTCAGAGCTTTTGTAAAAAGGTGTGTATTGGCTCATAAGGCTCAGAAGAAAGCTTTCCTTGTCAAAAAGCCTGTCAATTTCCCTGAGGACCGCTTCAGAGTCCTTTCGGTGTGAGGGCAGCACCATATGCCTTATGATAACGCCCTTTTTCATTATGCCGTTTTCATCAATTACGGGCTTTCCAGCAAGCTCTATCATTTTCGAGACCGCTTTTGAAGCATATTCAAAATAATCGGGAGCAGAGGAATATTTCTCAGAAAGCTCGGAGCTGAAATATTTAATGTCGGGCATAAAAATATCCACATACCCTCTGAGCAGTTCAAGAGTCTCCGTCTTTTCATATCCGCCGCTGTTGTAGGCAACGGGGATATGCAGCCATTTTTTGCATTTGTCAAGTGCGGAAATTATCTGCGTCACATAATGAGTGGGGCTTACAAGATTGATGTTATGAGCGCCCTTTTCCTGAAGCTCAAGAAAAATTTCCGCAAGCCTGTGAGTGGTAATCTCTTTGCCGAAATTCTCGGCAGAAATTTTATAATTCTGACAGAAGCAGCATTTTAAGCTGCACCCCGAAAAGAAAACCGTGCCCGAACCTCGTGTGCCCGAAATGCAAGGCTCCTCCCACATATGAAGATATGCCTTTGCGGCACGGGGGAGCAGTCCTCCTCCGCAAATTCCTGCCGATATTTCCCTGTCTGCTCTGCATTCTCTCGGGCAGAGAGTGCAGCATTTGAGAATGTTATTCATATTTGTGTGCGATAACATCGGTGAGCAGGATATCACGGGTCAGATAGTTATCCTTGACAGCGTGTTCCTCGGAATAATCGGTGGAGAGATATTTTTTGTTATCGTCCGCAAAAACGGTGACAACGGTACTGTCTGCTCCGAGTTCTTCACGTGCAAGGATACAGCCCAGCATATTTGCACCCGAGGATATGCCAACGCCTATGCCAAACCGTCTTGAAAGGGTCTGAGCCATAATTATTGAGTCTATATCGTCAACAGAAATGACCTTATCTGTCTCATCAAGCTTCAGGATAGGCGGTATAAACTCGTCGGAAATGCCTTGTATGCGGTGCTTGCCAACCTTATAGCCGGTGGATAGGGTAGGGGAGTTAAGCGGCTCAAGGGGGTAGATCTTGCATTCGGGGTTATCCTCTTTAAGCCGTTTGCCGATACCCATTACAGTGCCGCCTGTTCCCACGCCCGCAACAACTCCATCTGCTTTAAGTCCGAGAGCAGCAAGCTGACGGGATATCTCTTCACCAGTGTATAGCATATGAGCTTCGGTGTTGTCTTCATTTGAAAACTGGCAGGGGAGAAACACGTTACCCTGCTTTGCAAGCTCTTCCGAAAGAGCGATAGAGCCTAAAAATCCGCCCTGCTCCCTTGAAACGAGACGAACCTCCGCTCCGAAGCTTTTCATAAGATTTATTCGCTCGGCACTCATCCAGTCGGGCATATAGATTATGACCTTGTGACCGAGGTAGCTTCCGATAGCCGAGAATGCTATGCCCGTATTGCCGCTTGTAGCTTCGCATATCACATCGGTAGGGGATATAGCGTCGTTCTCATTAGCTTTTTTCAGAATATGAAAGGCAACTCTGTCCTTGATACTGCCGGTCATATTCAGATATTCCGCCTTGGCAAATATTCTGCCGGGACGGTCTTTGTAAGTGTAACGTATCTCAAGCAGGGGAGTTTTTCCGATAAGCCCCTCGATACCGCTGAATTTATCTGTATTCATTTAAGTAGGTGTACCTCTTATTACATTTTATCGAAAGCCTGTTTCAGATCGGCAAGTATATCGTCAATGTTCTCAAGTCCCACAGAAAGACGGATAAGACCTCCGTCAATTCCTGCTGCAACAAGCTGCTCATCGGAAAGCTGACGGTGAGTAGCGGAAGCGGGGTGAAGAACGCAGGTGCGTATATCCGCAACGTGAACTTCATTTGATGCAAGCTCAAGAGAGTCCATAAATCTTACAGCTGCGTCACGTCCGCCCTTTATTGAGAAGGAAATAACGCCGCTTGTACCCAGAGGAAGATACTTTTCGGCAAGACTATGGTATTTATCTGTTTTAAGACCGGGATAGTATACAGCTTCTACCTTATCCGATGAAGCAATGAATTCTGCCGCTTTGAGGGCATTACTGCAATAAACGGGCATACGTACAGCAAGTGTCTCAAGACCGAGATTTAAGAGGAACGAGGAGTGAGCGGCAGGATAGCAGCCGAAATCTCTCATAAGCTGCATTCTTGCCTTGGTAATGTACGGAGCGGCAGGGTACTGCTTGGTGTAGACTGTTCCATGATAGCTCTCATCAGGCTCGGAAAGGCAGGGGAATTTGCCATTATCCCAATTGAATTTGCCGCTGTCAACAATAACTCCGCCTACCTGAACAGCGTGACCGTCCATATACTTTGAGGTTGAGTGAACAACGATATCAGCGCCCCATTCGATAGGTCTGCATAAATAAGGTGTAGCGAAGGTATTGTCAACGATAAGGGGAACATTGTGCTTGTGAGCGGCATTTGCCCACATTTCAATATCAAATACGGTAAGAGCGGGATTGGCTATAGTCTCGCCGAAAACAGCCTTAGTGTTAGGCTTGAAAGCAGCGTCAAGCTCCTCGGGAGTTGCGTTTACATCTACCCAGATGCACTCAATTCCCATTCTTTTCAGGGTGAAGCCGAAAAGATTGACAGTTCCTCCATAGATGGAGGAAGAAGCGATAAAGCTGTCTCCTGCCTCGCATATATTGAGAATTGACAGAAGAGAAGCCGCCTGACCGCTTGATGTACACATTGCCGCAGCGCCGCCCTCAAGAGCCGCGATCTTCTTCTCAACACAGTCGGTGGTAGGATTTTCAAAACGTGAGTAAATAAGGCTCAGGGTGGGGTCATCAAACACGTCCGCAACTGAATTTGTGGAGTCGTAAACATATGTAGTACTTTGAACTATGGGCATTACACGAGGCTCGCCATTTTTGGGAGTATAGCCCGAATGCAGACACTTGGTTTCAATTTTGGCAGTATTTTTTATTTCTTTCACAGTAAAGACCTCCGCTTGATATTTATATTGCTGAAACGCTCAGCATATTCTTTTATATTATACCATAGTTTTGCAATTAAGTCAATTTTTTAAAAAAATTTTTCGCTAAAATCAATTTAATGGAGATTATTTTTTACATCTCTGCAATTCTTAGCACAGTCTATTTACTGCAAGAAATTGTTAAGATAGTAAAAAAAGTGATTAACTTCCTCCGCAAAAAGTAAGTTAATCACCTGAACACAAGTAGCAAGTTTCAATCTCGCTTGC
>JAGAJF010000005.1 GCA_017829005.1 Oscillospiraceae bacterium
GGATAAATCCGTAATTTGCGGGGTAATGGGTAGATGTGTAAAGCACACGGTCAAGCTTCAGCATACCTGTTTTCTTGTCCAGCTCGTACTTCATCTTGCTGCCCTTGGGAATTTCGATAACAGAGTAAAAATTGTCCTTAACAATTCTGTCGGGTTCGATATCGTGCCAGATGTTCATAATATCATTTCAGTCCTTTCGGATTATTTTTGCGCACAGGGCGCTTGGTTTCTTCGGTTTCTTTAATTATATAGCTGGGTCTGCCCTTAATTTCGGTGTACATTTTGGAGATGTACTGCCCCGATACGCCCATACAGAAAAGCTGTATCCCGCCGATAAGGCAAACAAGGGCAACTATAACGGGATACCCCTCCATAGGCTCACCGCAGATAAGGGTCTTGACCACCATAGCCACAGCAAGCAGGCAGAATATTATTCCCATAATAAGGGATATCCACAGGGGTGCGGTGCTGAAAGCAAAAATGCCCTCAAGGGAATAGAGGAAAAGCTTTTTGAAATTCCAGGTGGTCTTGCCTGCGGCTCTCTCGGTGTTTTCCACCTCGATATACTTGGTATCAAAGCCCACCCAGCTGAAAATGCCCTTGGAGAAGCGGTTTTTCTCGGGCATATCCAGAATGGCGTTCACCATCTGACGGGTCATAAAACGAAAATCCTGAGCGCCGTCCACGATATGGGTCTGAGAAATGCTGTTTATTATCTTGTAAAAGGAACGGGCAAAAAAGGAAAGAGCCTTTGACTCACCCTTTCGGGAAATGCGCCTTGTGGCAGCGCAGTCATATTCGCCGCTTCTGACGTAATCATACATCTGAGGGATAAGTCTGGGCGGGTGCTGGAGATCTGCGTCAAGGATAACGCAGTAATCCCCACGTGATTTCTCAAGTCCTGCCAGCATTGCAGCTTCCTTGCCGAAATTTCGGGAAAAGGAAACATAGCGCACACGCTTATCGTTTTCCGACAGCTCTCTGAGTATTTTCAGAGTATCGTCCTTTGAGCCGTCGTTTATGAAAACAAACTCAAAGGCAAGGTCGGAAATATTCTCATTATAATATTTTTCCTTCATACCGTCCGTGACGGAGGTTATCTCCCTGTAAAAAAGCGGGAGAGACTCCTGCTCGTTGTAGCAGGGAACGATCACCGAAATAAGCTCCATTTTTACGAGTTCCTTTTTCTGCGGAATATGCGTGGGATATTACTTTGTGCCGTACATTCTGTCTCCTGCGTCGCCGAGACCGGGAACGATGTAAAGCTGATCGTTCAGCTCGGGGTCAACGGCTGCACAGTATATCTGAACATCGGGGTGAGTTTCATTTACCTTCTTGATGCCTCTCTCGTTGGCGATGATGCACATAAACTTAACGTTCTTGGCTCCTGCCTTCTTAACGAGATTAACGGCTTCGCAGGCAGCTCCGCCGGTGGCAAGCATAATGTCAGCGATGATAACATCTCTGTTTGCGATATCCTTGGGAAGCTTGCAGTAATATTCAACGGTGCCGGTGGTCTCGGGGTCTCTGAATGTGCCGATATGACCCACCTTTGCGGCAGGGATAAGATTCATAACTCCGTCAACCATTCCGAGACCTGCTCTGAGAATGGGAACATAAGCAAGCTTTCTGCCGGAAATGACCTTGGACTTTGCAATTCCGAGAGGTGTCTGAACATCAACTTCCTTGACGGGGAGATCTCTCATAGCCTCGTAGCACATAAGCATAGAGGTCTCGGAAACAAGCTCTCTGAACTCCTTCGAGCCTGTGGTAACATCTCTCATAAGTGAGAGCTTGTGCTGAACGAGAGGGTGGTCGATAACTGTGTATTTTAAGCTGTCCATAATAGGAACCTCCAAATAAATTATTCGTTCTCGATTGCGGTTATCTGGTCAACTCTGCGCTGATGTCTGCCGCCCTCGAAGGAATTGCCGAGAAATGCGTCAACTATCTCGCAGGCAAGACCCGCACCTATAACTCTGCCGCCCATACAAAGGACATTTGCGTCATTGTGGAGACGGGTATATTTAGCCATATAGCAGTCTGTGCAGACAGCGGCTCTTATGCCCCTGCACTTGTTTGCGGCAATGGAGATACCGAGACCTGTGCCGCAGATGAGGATAGCAAGCTCCGCTCTGCCCTCGGTGACTTCTGCGCATACCTCCTTTGCAACCAAGGGATAGTCGCAGCTTGTGCCGTCCATACAGCCCATTTCTTTAATTTCTACGCCCTTTTCCTTGAGGTACTTAACGACCTCCTGCTTTAATTCAAAACCTGCGTGGTCGCTTCCGATAGCTATCATTACGATCATTCCTCCGAGATAAAAATTATATATATACATATTATATCACACCTGAAAAATATAATCAATAGTTTTTAAGTTAAACTTTTTGCGGGTGACGACCCGCAAATTATCATTGACAAACATTGGCGGAAAATGTATAATAAAATCAAAAGTAACCCCGAAAGGAAAGCAGAAAAAAATGATAAATCTTCGCATACCCGCCACCAGCGCAAACTTAGGCGCAGGCTTTGACGCTCTGGGACTGGCACTAAGCTATTATAACTACGTAAATATGGAGGAAAGCGACGGCTGCCATATCCGCTCCCTTGACGGCACGGAAATACCCTCAGACGAGAGCAATCTTATATACCATACCGCAAAAACCGTCTACGATATCTGCGGAAAGCCCTTCAAGGGTCTTACCATAGAGCAGACAAACAATATCCCTATGGCAAGGGGACTTGGCAGCTCCAGCGCCTGCATAATCGCAGGACTTGTGGGCGCAAACAAGCTTATGGGCGAGCCTCTTTCCCTTGACGAAACCGTTGACCTCTCCGCACAGATAGAGGGTCACCCCGACAATACCGCTCCCGCTCTGCTGGGCGGCATTGTTACCGCCGTGTTTGACGGAAAAAGTGTCCACTGGGTAAAGCAGGAGGTTTTCACTACTCTGAAATTCATTGCGGTGATACCCGATTTCGAGCTGAAAACAGAAAAGGCGAGAGCCTGCCTGCCCAAGGAAATTTCCCATTCCGACGCTGTTTATAATCTTTCCAGAGCGGCGCTTTTCTCTGCGTCACTCCTCACGGGAAAGTATGAAAATCTCCGCACCGCCGTTCACGACAGGCTCCACCAGCCCTACAGAATGGAGCTTATCCCCCACGCAAGGGATATTTTCGACATTGCCTACACAAACGGCGCATATGCCGCATACCTAAGCGGTGCAGGGCCTACACTTATGACCATCGTTGACTCGGAAAACAAGTTCTTCGGCGGAAAAATGCGCTTTGCACTTGACAATATGGGTCTCACAGGCTGGGAAGTCAAGGAGCTTCATATCGACAATCAGGGTACTTGTGAGTGCTGAATATAAAATCCCTTCGGTCTGCTGCAAGCTTTTGCAGCAGATTTTTCTTTGTATGTGTATTTTCGACATATAAATTACAATATGATTACCTATTTTTTATGTAAAATCAACCTCCAAACAAATTTTTTGTGTTTTTTTATAAAAACTAAAGACAAATACATTTTTTTATGTTATAATTATACTAATCCAAGATTTTATATCCGAAAGGGAGTGTGCAGAGTATATGACCTTTGAAAAATCCTGCGGAGCTATCGTTTACCGCAAGCACCACGGGAATACAGAAATACTGCTGATAAAGCATATCAACAGCGGGCATTGGTCCTTTCCCAAGGGACATATGGAGATGGGCGAAAGCGAGACCGAGACCGCTCTTCGGGAAATAAAGGAGGAAACGGGGCTTGATGTTCTTCTTGACCCCACCTTCCGTGAAAGTGTGACCTATTTTCCCCGCAAGGACACCCAGAAGGTGGTGGTCTACTTCATCGCCAAGGCTAAGACCTTCGATTACACGCCGCAGGAGGACGAAATTGCCGAAATTCGCTGGGTGGACATCGGCCACGCCGTCACAATGCTCACCTATGAAAATGACAAAACTATCGTCAATAAGGCAAGAACGGCAATTTGTCTGTAAAAAGTATCAGAAATTTCAAGGCACCTTCGAACAATTCGGAGGTGCCTTAACTTTCTTTATTATTCAATGACCCCCATATCCCTCATTGAATAGGTAATATCCTTGTCCATAAAATGAAGCGTAACGGTAAAATCGTTCGTTTGCTCCTCGTCAAAGGAAAAAGCATAGGACCTCATATCGTCCTCCCCGAAAAACCTGTCCTTTTTCACCTGATAAAGAGTAATGACCTCTCCCACCACTTCATTGCTGTCCGAATAAACAAATTCTGTCTTGCCTCTGAGAGCCTTTCCCACCGTGGAGGAAAATTCAAGGTAAAATTCCTTTTCCCCCTCAAAAGTTTCCCGAACCTCCGCCGTAATTTCAAGGTTCTGGGTGTGTGCAAGGGTGCCTATGGTTCTCGGATACAGCCATATGCCGAACACAAGTACCGCAAGTATTGCCGTTACCGCCGCCGCCGCCGCCCGTTTCAGCCTGATACTGCGTTTGAGGCGTTTCAGTACTTTTTTCGAGCCTGCGTCCGCCGGGATATCAATATCCGCCTTCATCTGTTCCGTTTTCCTGCGGCAGTCGTCACAGCCGCTTAGATGAGCTTCAACAAGCTCTGCCGTTTCGGAGCATACCGCACCGTCAATGTAAAGAGGAAGTATGTCTCTTATAATGTTGCAGCTAAGTTCTTTCATTTTTTTCAGCCCTTTCCCGATCTTCAATTATCCTCTGCTTGGCTCTGTAAAAGGTCACTCTCGCCCAACCTGCGCTTTTGCCGAAAAGACCGCCTATCTGCCCGAAGCTCAGCTCTCCGAATATCCGCAGGGAAAAAACCTCCTTGTACGGCTCCTCAAGAGCGTGGATTATCCGATGAAGCTCATAGGCAGACTCCTTGTTTTCAAGCTCCGTAACCATATCGCCGCCTGTTTCCTCGGGGATCTCTTCGTCCGAAAAATGACTTTTTTCACGAAGCAGATTAAGATAGAGATTTTTCGCAATGGTAAAAAGCCACGCCCTGATATCCTTTTTCTCGTCAAAGCTGTCAATGGCTTTCAGCCCTTTCCAGAAGGTCTCTTCGGTTATCTCTTCGGCGGTGTGAGAGTCTCCGCTGATACCGAGGATATATCTGTAAACGTCCCTGAAATACATTTCATATATTTTTTCAAATTCCACGTCCTTGCCTCCCTTCCGCCTTTGGGAACGTCTCATAATATTAACACCGACAAATTGAAAACGTTACAGATTTTCAGAAAAATTCCGCCGAAAACTCAAGGCACTTCCGAAGCGTGTCCGGAGGTGCCTTTACTTTATTATTTATTCTTTATTCTTTTTTCTTTATTCTTTATTGGGTTAGCCGTTACTTTAAAGAATAAATAATAAAGCATAAATAATAAAGAATAAATTATTTTTGATACGATCACTCATTTATGACTGTAACTATGCCCCTCGCACCATCGACCGTCACCATATCGCCCGTTTTGAGAACAGTGGTAGCATTTCCGCAGCCCACCACCGCAGGGATGCCGAATTCCCTCGCCACAATGGCAGCGTGAGATAACGGAGCGCCGATGTCGGTGATAATTGCCGCCGCTCTGGGGAAAACCACAGTCCAGCCGATGTTCGTAGCCGGTGCCGCAAGAATTTCCCCGGGAAGAAGCTCCTCTGCGCAGTCCGAGCTGAGAATTACCCTCACCCGACCCGTGACCACACCTGCCGCTCCCGGAAAGCCCTTGATATCCGCCGAAAGGGAGCTGCCGTCGATTTTCTCCGAATAAAAGTCCTGTCTCCTGTTCTCGTCAGAGAGCCATTTTTCAGGCTCAAATCTGCCGCAAATAAGGTTCGGGAAGGGGGGATATGAAAGATACCTTTCATAATTTTCCCGTCTTTCGGGAATATGCGCAAGTGCCTTTTTGTCACCCTTCAGAAGCTCCATTACCTCGGTAAAATACAGCATAAAAATATCCTCACCAATGCCGTTTATTTCACCGGCCCTGAGCAGAAATTCCCTCATTATGCAGAAAAGCTTCACGCCCTTGCTTCGCACCTCTTCACGGGAGCGGTTGGCTTCCTTAAAGCTTCGGAGCATTTTGTCAAGTCCTTTTGCCTTTCGTGAGAATTGCTCCTTGAATTTACAAACTGCTTCATTATAACGCCGCTCCTGCTCTGCCCTCATTTTATGTACATCTATTCCCGACCGCAAATGCTCCTCTATGATATTATCGGGGAAATTCTTATCTTCATAGGGATAAGGAGCGGAAAGCTCCATCTCATTCACGTGCCTGTGACCGCAAAGTCTCACGTATTCCTCCCGTGACATATCACCTCTTATAACGTCCTCAAGGAGAAGTAATGGCTTCATACTATCAAGAGTTCCCGCGCCGCCCGAACAAAGCTCATTTGCCATCTCCTCGCCGCATATGTCCGATAAACGCTTTTTCGTGGTGAAAAGGGGGAAAACGTTAGCTCCTTTCATTATCGTCTCCAAAGCATTTGACATAAATCCGGTTCCTTTTGTTTCCCAGAAATCAAGCAGGGACTTGTTGTCGGGGAGACGGCGTATCTCATTTATATGCTCATCGGCAATTTCGATCATTCGCTCCTTAAATTCACGATTATCCCTGCGGCTCGTCTTATTTTTGCCCCCGGAAAGAAAAAGCTTTCTCATTTTCTTCCTGAAATTTTTTCTGTCAAAGGGAAATACGGGAACCCTCACACCCTCGGGCAGCTCACCCGCAATTTCCTTTATCATTTTAAATGCAGATGCTTCCTTTGCACCCAGTGCCACAATAAGTGAGCATATAACGCTGAGATTTGCATAAGGCTGACCGCAGACATTGTCGATAAAGCAGGGCATACCAAGCGCATCGCAGATTATCTCCAGCACGCTATAGGTCACAGGTGATACGGGGCGCATAAATATCTCACCCACATTGGTTTTCGACAGCAGATATTCTCCCGAAAGACTGCCGTTTACCTTAAAGCTGTCCCTGTCCATACGTTTAAGGGATGTAATGGGACGAGCCTGCAAAATGTAGACCCTTCCTCCCGATACCGCCCATTCAATGTCCATAGGTCTGCCATAGCCGTTCCCGATACGCTTACAGCATTTGAAAAGTCCCTTTGCGTACCGTTCAAATCCGCTGTTTCCCTTGTAGGAAAATTTCATAGCGTCAAAGGAAAACTCCTCGGCGTTTTTTTCACCCGAAACAAGAGCCTCGCCCTCGCCCTTTACGTAATTTCCCTGCATAACCGCAGCGCTGCCGCTTATGGGGTCGGCGGTAAACACCACCCCCGCAAATTCGGGTCTCACAAACCGCTGTATCACAACCGCAATGCCGCCGCTTTCCGCTCCCGAGCTTTCCGCATATTTCTTCACACGCAGACTGTCTGTCGAAGCAATGACACGATTCACCGCAGAAACAATGTCCTCACGCTTAACGTCCGTAACTGTCTCGTAAGCTCCCGCAAAGGAGGCATTTTCCCCGTCCTCGCATAATGCCGAGGAGCGCACCGCATATGTGTGCTTGTCCGAAAGCTTTGATATAAGCTCTTCAAGCTCCCTCAAAGCCTCGGGAATTATCTCCCTGTCAAATGCACTCGCTGTGATAACATATCCCTCGGGAACGGGCATACCCATTTTTGTGAGCCTTGCCAGAGAAGCGCCCTTGCCGCCGCATATTGCGCTCACATCTTCCGAAATTTCCTTGAATGAAAATATGTATTTCATAATATCAGTCCCCCAAAAGCATATCTATCCGCATATCAATAAACCTGTGAAGCTGCTCATTGTCACGAAGATCAAACCCCGAAAATTTTGAAAAATCCTCAAGCCTGTATATGACCAGCTGCATCATACTCGAAAGCTCATATGCAATGACCCTGCATTCCTCCTCGGTTTTCCGACTGCCGAAATGCGCACGTATAAACGGCAGGCTGGAAGGCTCTTTTGAAAGGTCTCTGTGCAGCAGCACATATCCCGTCACCGCCTTTGTGAATTTGTACTCCTTTATGAGAAATTCAGCCGCCGCATAGTGCATTTTCCGAAGCTTTTCCTTTGGGGAAATATCCGAGAATATAATGCTTTTTATCCGTGGGTCATCTCTGTAATCCTTCTCGTTTCGGGAAAACGCCTCGAAAAGCAGGGCTTCCCTTGAGCTGAAACAGTAGTTTATCATAGAAAGCCTGACCCCCGCTCTCTCCGCAATAGCCCTTGAAGTCACCTCCGAGCAGTCGGTGCATTCATTCATCAGCTCCGCCGCCGCATTTATAAGCTTTTCCTTGGTGATACCAAGCTTTTCTTCCTTTTTCACAGACCTGCCTCCAATTATTGAACACGTTCAATTTTTTATCAGTATAACATATACAAATGCCTCTGTCAATAGCCGTTTAATTTTTCCCGCAAAAAAATTAAAAAAGCCCTTCCATTTTCCGATAGGATTTGGTATAATATAAGAGTGTAGACTTTTTACAGCAAAAAATATAAACTCAAAGAAAGGAACAGATAAAAAATGACACTCCGAAAAAAACGCACCGCTCCGCTTCTCATAGCTGCCATAATGCTTATGAGTATGCTGTGTACGCTGTTTTCATATCAGACCTCGGCAATTACCTTCACGCCGAATTTCACCATCTCCAGCGAAGCGGCGGTAATGATAAATCTGGACAAGGACGCTGTGGTATATACAAAAAATGCGGACAAGAAAATGTACCCCGCCTCCCTTACCAAAATAATGACCGCAATGATCGTTCTGGACAACGTGAGCGATCTTGACAATACATACTTTGAAGCCCCTCTTGCGGTGTTTGACGAGCTTTACGGACAGAACGCCTCGGCAGTGGGACTTGAGCGGGGAGAAGTAGTGTCCGTCACCGACCTGCTCTATTCACTTATGCTCAAATCCGCCTGCGAATCAGCAGGTGTGCTTGCCTATCACGTAGGCGGCGAAAGCACCGCCAATTTTGTGGATATGATGAACGCCAAGGCAAAGGAAATAGGCTGCACAGGCACCAATTTCGTAAACCCCCACGGACTTTATGACGACAAGCAGTACACCAACGCAAACGATATGGCGCTCATAGCAAAATACGCAGTTGAGAACTACCCCAAGCTTGTGGAAATAGCCACCACCCCCGAGTATGAGATGCACGCCACCAACGTTCATGGTGAAGGCTGGGCGCATATCTACCACACAAACAGTATGCTCAACCGCTCCAGCAGCTATTATTATCAGTACGCCAAGGGCTTTAAAACGGGAACTCTCGACGAGTCGGGCAGAAACCTTGTGACCCTCGGTTCAAGAGACGGAAACAATTACCTTCTGGTAACAATGGGATCCCCCATGTACGATGAAAACGGCGAGTCGGTATATCACCATTACGATGACCACAAAATGCTCTACGAATGGGCATTCGAGAATTTTGAATATAAGCAGATCGTCCAGTCCAATCAGGAAATAACCGAGCTTCAGGTAAGATTTGGCGAAAACAGCGATTTCGTCCGTCTCGTTACCTCCGAAAGCTACAGCTGTATGTGGCTCAGGACCGTTGACACCTCCCGTCTTACGGAAAAAATCACCATAGACGAAAGCCTCCTGAATGAGGACGGCACCATCACCGCTCCCATCGCCAAGGGACAGGTTTTCGGTACATATTCCCTCTCCATGTCGGGAGAGGAGGTATGCTCCATACCCCTTGCGGCGCAGGACGATGTGACCCTTTCACAGCTTGCCTACAGCTGGGATAAGGCAAAGCAGTTCATCTCCTCGGGCTGGTTCGTAGCCGCCGCCGCCATAGCCGCCGCACTTATAGTCATCTATGCAATAATCTTTGCGGTGTCCAAGAAGAAAAAGAAGCACAGACGGGTCAAGAGAAAGAGAAAATTCTGATAAAAAGCTAAGGAGAGTCAGGCAATGTCCCGAAGAATAAAAAAGGCTCTATATCCCCTGCTGGCGGCAGTTGTGACAGCTGCCGCCGCAGGGGCTTTCTGCCTTTTTTCGTCAGAGCCTGCCGAAAACGGGCGTGCACTCATATATTTTACGGAGACAAATAACACAGAAGGCATCGTAAATACCGAGGTCACAAGGAGCGTTTCCGCCTTCCGCAAAGCCGTTACCGATGAAGAGCTTCTCACAAGTGCGGGAGCAGCGTCGGGACTCTCGGCAAAGGAGCTTAAAGCTTCCCTGTCGGTGGAAAGACTTGGTATAAGCTCGGGTGCGGAGATAATTCTGAGAGGTCTCCCCTCTCCCTCCGAAGCCCCCATAATCCTTATAAATATCATATACCTTGCGGAGCAGTCCGAGGATATCCCCCCCTTTGAGGTCATATCCTATTACGACAAGCCCACTGCTCCCCATATCCCCTATATCCCCATAGCCGTATCCGCAGGACTTGCGGCTGGACTTGTCTGCTTCCTGTTTATGGCAGCATCAGGCAGCGAAAGCCCCCGTCACTACCGTCCCGAAAAGGCAGATACGGAAAACGACTATCACTATGCCCTCACAATGCAGGAATATATCGAGGACGCCTGCCGTTCATCGGTCAATTTAGGCGAATTGCCCCTTTCCGCCCCCGAGGGTCTGGAAAAAAGCGGATATAAGAAAGCCGCCAAGCAGCTTATCTCGGCAAGCGGCAGCACTCCCCCGAGAATTATTGCCATAGCCCCCGATTTCCGCACATCAGGCGGAGATATCTCCCCCGCCACAAAAATAACAGCCTACCTCGCCTGTGCCTTAGCCGAAAACGGACACCGCACAGCAGTTATGGACTGCTGCCTGCAAAAGCCCGAAACAGCAAGGTTTTTTAAGATAACTCCCAAGGGCAGCCTTGCGGATATCGTTTCGGGAAGCTGCACCGTCTGGGACGCCCTCACCATTAACGCAAGAAAAGGCGTGGATATCATTGCCGACAGCAAAAGCGTACCCTCTCCGATGGCGGTTTTCTCCTCTCCTGCATATGAACAGCTTATTGAATACCTTTCCGCACAGTATGATGTGATACTGCTATGCGCCCCCAAGGCATGGGACTGCAGCGAATGGGAGCTTGTGACAAAATGCTGCACGGGCATCGTCACCGTATGCGGCGAGGAATCCATGCACCCCGATACCGCCAAGGGAATACTGGGCTTTAAGAAGGGCTTTACCGCCCTTTGCTCCGTAAAAAAACCCCAGAAGGAAAACTGACCTACGGGAGGCGACATATTATGAGTGGGGAAAAGCTTTCCTCAAAACAGATACTGAAAATCATTTTCGGGCTGGTGCTGATAGTGGTCGGGCTGTGTCTTAAAGCACCTGAAATCATTTCCCGTTATTCCCATGAAAGCTTTACCGCAGGCAATACGAAATTCGTATGCACCGTCTCCGAGCTTCCCGACAGCTGCTCAGCCATTTATATCCGCCCCTTTTCGGCAAAGGAAATATCAAAAAATCACGCAGAATATTGGGAGGAAAACAGCTTCTGCCTGCTGACAGACCACAGCCTGACCCTTGATGAGCTTGAACACATCTCGGATATCAATACGGAAAAGCTGGTATTCCAATGGGTAAGCCCCGAGAGCCTTGACCCTCTGAGCCGTATGAATGGTCTGAAGCTTTTATGGCTTAATACAGACAATGATGTTAAAGCAGAGTTTGGCGGAAGCTTCCCCTCTCTTGAAAAGCTGTACATTTATGACAATATGGACAGCACAGGAAATATAAGCAGGATAACCACCCTCAGGGAGCTGGAACTGCAATGCGGCGAAGGTCTGACCGAGCTGACGGGATTTGAAAGGCTCACCTCCCTTGAGCGGCTTGATATCAGGGGAACGAAGGTCAGCGACATAAGCTGTATTTCGGGGTGTACAAAAATGCGTGAGCTGTATATCAGCGGCACAGACGTGTATGACATATCCCCACTGAAAAATATGACCGAGCTTGAGGTATTTGTTGCCTCTCAGAATCATGACCACCAAAAGGAAAAGCTTATTTCAGACATCTCCGCACTTGCGGATAAGCCTAAGCTGAGGGAAGTCGATCTGTACGGAACGGACGTGACGGATATTTCCCCTCTTTCGGGAAATACCTCTCTTGAAAAAGCAGAACTGAGCTACACTCCAATTAAAAGCACCGCTCCCCTTATGAACCTGTCTAAGCTTTATGATGTGGGAATGTATCACTGCGATAATATAAGCGACAGCGAACGGGATGAATTTTTCGCATGGTACCGCAGCCTTGACCACGATGTGTATTACTGCAAATCAAAGCTTTCCCCAAGTGAATAACAGTCTATGCGAAAGGAACACCGATATGAAAACCTTTACCGTTGACCTTGACCCACCCTATAAAAAAGCAGGACTTTCGGGTGAGGGACTTTCCCCCTCGCTCACCTGCATTATCCACGACACAGACCCTGACAGAAAATTTCCCGCCATCATAGCCGTTCCCGGGGGAAGCTATGAGCACTGCTCAAAAAGAGAAGGAGAGCCTTGTGCCGCAAGGTGGTATTCCCACGGCTACAACGGCTTTGTGCTTGAGTACAGCTGCGTTGATAAGCCATTTCCCACAGCCCTTTTAGAGCTTGCGGCGGCAGTTTCATATATCCGGAAAAATGCGGATCGGCTTTCCTGCGACGGCAGGATAATACTTTGCGGATTTTCGGCGGGAGGACATCTCTGCGCAAGCCTCGGCGTACACTCTGACAGGTATGCAGAGCTTTTTTCGGAAAATATCCGTCCCGATAAAATGATACTCTGCTACCCCGTTATTACAGCGGGGGAATACACTCACCCCCTGTCCGCAAAAAACATAGCTCCCACCGAGGAGCTGAAGGCACTTGCTTCTCTTGAGAACCACGTTTCGGAAAGCACTCCCCCCACATTCATATGGCACTGCGCCGATGACAATGTTGTCCCCGTACAAAACAGCCTGATGTTCGCCGCCGCATTGTCGGAGAAAAAGATACCCTTTGAGCTTCACATTTTCCCCAAGGGCGGTCACGGCATAGCAATGTGCGACAATACTACCATAAAAAATAATGACCCAAGGTATATAAATCCCGTTGCCGCACAGTGGTTCCCCCTTGCCCTCCGCTGGGAACAGCAGTCTTGATTTTAATTTTATCTTTTTTCTTTATTATTTATTCTTTATTATTTATTCTTTATTCTTTAAATTACTGTCCCCCGCAATTATTGTATGTTGCAGAAAAGCCCGAAAAATTTGTGCTATTTGCATATTGACATTCGCAAACATATGTGCTATAATAAATTTCAGAACATATGAGCGAAGCAACATGAAAGGACCTCTTCAATGCATCATAAAAAACTCACAGCATTTATACTCACCGCTGTCCTGCTTTTTACTGCCTGTCAGCCAAAAGAAACCCCTACTGCCTATGAAATGTACTCACATACCGCCGACCAAATTGACTCGGAAACGATAATGAGTGCCCTTTCGGAAGATCTGAGCAGCGTAAATGTAATGTCTGCCAAAAACAGCGAAAAGCTCAGAGACGCCGTCAGTGATATCCGCATAAACAACAGCCGCATTGCTCTGCCCCTTCTTGTTTCCGACCTGCCCGAAGGCTTTCTGGTACAGTACGGAAAGGGCGAAAGGCTTGATAATGACTATATGTATTTTGACGGAGAGCTTATCTTCGGCGGCGAACGTATAGAAATGAACGACGGCGGAGCTATTATAAACAGCGGCGAAAAGCTTGCCGACCTCATGCTTCTCAAAGGCAGCGGAATGAGCGAAAGGGAGGGTATTATATTTTCTGTGACCCTCTCCTCGGACATATGCAAATGGAGCTTCGGTGAAGCGGATATTTGCAGCCCTTCGGAGCTTGAACGGATATTCGGCACTCCTTCCGCTTCCGAATGTCTCTCGGACGAAAATGTTCACGACCTTTTCTATGTTTCGGACAGCGGCGAATTTGCCAGATTTATGCCTTCTGTCTCCGCTGTAATGATAACCGCCCTTGACTGCTCCCACCTTGAGGATAACAAGGCTCTGTGTGAATATGTTCCATACACCGATTTTGACAATATGACCGACCTTCCGCCTCTGACGGGCGAAAAGAAAGAATTTGAAGCTCTGTCCGTATTCAAGGGCAATGCTGTTTGTATAGGCGAGCTTTTCACCGCCCCCTACATACCCGTAAGCAGCCTTGAGGGCGATATCAGCCTTATCCCCCTTGAGACCGCTCCCATTGACGGCACGGAAAACGTGTCCGACAAATATCTCCTGCTTTATAAGGGAAGATATTTCGGTGCGGTAATGGCAAAGCGAAGGTCGGAGCTGACTGCGGAGGAGGGCATGATATATGCATGGTATCTGGCAGAAAGGGAATATCTCCCCTGTGACGCCTCACTTGCGGATATACCCCTCTCCCAGGACACAGAAAGCATTGCCGCATATTTTGAAAACAGCGAGCTTAAAGAGGACGGCAGCTTTGTAATGTACGATATCTGCGATGTTGATGGTCAGGAATTCTGCGTTTTCTATTCACGAAGCAGCGGCGTATCCGCCCTTATCGTTGAGCCTGTAGAAAACAAGTGACCTCACTGCATTGAAAGGAATTATCAAATAAATGAAGAAGCTGAAAATTTTCCCCATATTTGCCGCCATAGTGACCGCCCTGTCCCTGACCGCCTGCCTGCCCGATAGAAAACCCGTCTCGGTGTATGAAAAGTATGCCCATGTGTCGGACAATTTCGGCTCGGATACGGCAGAAAAAATTCTTGGAAGAAAGCTCGGGGTCTCCTCGGAAACAATGAACGCCGAAAACAGCGAAAAGCTCAGAAGCGCCATTCACGATATCCGCATAAACAACAGCCGCATTGCCCTGCCCCTTATGATATGCGACCTGCCCCAGGGCTTCTCGGTAATTTACGGCGATGAATACAAGCTTGACGGCTATGATTTTTCCATGTTTTCGGGAGTGCTTGCCTTCGGTGAAAGCGAGCTTGGAGATGTGTACATTGCTCACCGAAGGGGACTTTCCGAGGAAGATGGCGTTATCATTGGTATGATGATAAGCTCGGACGGCTGCAAATGGAGTCTGGGAGAAGCCCGAAACAGCGATATAAAATCACTGGAAAACGCTTTCGGCAAGCCGTCCTTAACAGAATCAGATGTCTCCGGATACGGCACATCATATTTCTATGTTTCCGACAGCGGAGAGGTGGCGATGTTCTTTCCGAAGATAAACAACGCATTTATCTTTGCATTAAACTGTACAGAGCTTGAGGAAAACAGATCCCTCTGCGAATATGTTCCATACAATGATTTTGATAATTTGACCGATCTGCCTCCCGCTTCGGAAGAAAAGACGGATTTTGAGGGCGAGGCAGCCTTTTCGGAAAAAGGCATTGTCATAGGAGATTTTTCATGTCCCGCAAACATAACCGTGGGCGAACTTGAAAACACCGACGTATCCCTTGTATACTATGAGACCGAAGCCTGCAGCGAAGAGATGGAAAATGAGGAAAATTTTGTTAATGATACGTATATACTGCTTTACAAGGGACGTAATATCGGCGCCTGTCAGAGCATAAGAAAAGAGGAACAGCCACGTGAAGAAGCCGAAATGTGTCTCTGGCTCGTTTCGGGCAGAGATAATCTGCCCTGCGATGTTTCCCTTGCGGATATCCCCGCCTCCCGAAGCAGAGACAGCCTTGAGAAAGGTTTTAACCTTTACATCGTAGACCCCGAGCTTAACGATTATGAGCTATTCGGCTCATACAGCTCCGAGGATAAGGAATACTTTGTCACATATATTCGCCGTGACAGCGGAAGCTCCGTTCTGATGATCGAGGAGTTCTGATTTTTCAAAAATTTTCCGAGTATCTTAAAACCTTTTTTGAAAATAATATTATTACGCCGATGTGCAATGAGCTTTGTTTTAAGGCTCACTGCACATATGACGATAATATATATTTTCGGAGGATAAGGAAATGACAAAGAATTCTTCTATCAAGTGCGATGTTTCAAGCTGCAAGTACAATCTTGCAAATGAGCATTACTGCTCTCTCGAGACCATCAAGGTAGGCACTCACGAGGCTAACCCCACCGTTCCCGAATGCACCGACTGTATGTCCTTTGTATGCAAGGGCGGCTGCCAGTAATCGGATAAACGAAAATGTCTCTCTCTGCCCAACCGACAGGGAGAGATTTTTTTACATATTGAAACATTTCGTCCCCGTAATTTGTATTATAAGTGAAACGAAATAACAGGAGATGTGAATATGAAAAAATACATAGCCATATTTGCTGCATTGCTTCTTGCCGCCTGCGGAGAAGCCTTTGCTCCCGAAGATGCCATTTCGCCAAAGCAGTATGTGATGGTAAAGGGGCTTTTGTACGAAAATACCGGGGAGATAAACAATGCGCCCCGATGCGGAAATACGGAGGGGAAATTTCCCGAGATACTCCCCGAGAATGAGCTGCCCCGAAAAAACGGTCAGGCGAATTTCAGCGGCGTGGGCGGCTGGCAGAACGGAACCGAGCCAATGACCATAGAGGTGCTGTACAAGGACGACTGGTATGTGTTTGCCGAAGCGGACAGGGAGTATGAGCGTGAATGTGACTTCGGGCTTTCACTGTCAGCGGAGAACGCAAACTCCACAGGGCTTACTCTGGTTTATTCCTTTTCGGGAGAGCCGCCCCGAGAGCAGCTTTCCGCCGACATATCCTATTACATCGAGAGGAAAACAGAAGGCGGCTGGGAGCTTTGTGAAACAGTCATAGATGATTACGGCTGGTGTCTGACAGGATTTTTCATTTCCCCCGACAGTGAAGCCTGTGAAGATGTAGACTGGGAATGGCTCTACGGCGAGCTTTCTCCCGGAGTGTACCGCATAAGCAAAACGGTCATTCCCGATACGGATTATTGGAACGCCTGCACGTTCAGAGCGGAGTTTGAGGTGGAGTGAAAATACATCTAAAAAAACAAAGCTGCTCCCGACAAATATCGGAAGCAGCTAATTATTTGCTCATACTAATTCCACATCGTTCTATAGACAAGGACGGCAGATAGAATTTCGTCAATCTAGGAAAGCGACTGCAGGCGGGCTTGCCGCCCGGCAAAGGAGCTTGACGACGAGTGACGAAATTATAGCTGTCGTATCTGTCTATA
>JAGAJF010000059.1 GCA_017829005.1 Oscillospiraceae bacterium
ATGTAGTGGACGCCGTATTCCTCCACAGCTCTGCGGTAGAACTCGTCAAAGAGCTTACCAGGAGTACGAACGTCAATGTAGAATACATAAACATCTGTATCGGGATATTTTTCTCTGATAAGCATAGCGTGCTTAGCAGTGTACATACAGCATATCTTGGAGCAGTAGGGCTTGCCGCAGCCGTCATCGGATCTGGAACCGACGCACTGTACGAATACAATGGTCTTGGGGTGAGCCTTGGGATCGTCCTGCTTGTCAAGGTAGGAGGGTCTGATAAGAGTACCGCTGGAAGGACCTGCAGCATTCATCAGTCTCTCAAGCTCAAGAGAAGTAACAACGTCCTTGCTCTGAGAATATGCAAATTCGTCATACTTTTCGATATTGATAGGATTGTAGCCTGTAGCCGCAACGATCGCGCCGTACTTTTCCTCAATGATCTCGTCCTGCTGCTTGTAGTCGATAGCTCCTGCTGTGCAGACCTTTGAGCAAACGCCGCACTTGCCTGTCTTGAGCATTGTGCAGTAATCCGCGTCAATGGTAGCTACCTTGGGAACAGCCTGAGCAAAGGGAATGTAAATAGCACGTCTTGTGTTAAGACCCAGGTTAAATTCGTTGGGAACCTTCTTCTGAGGACATTTCTCGGTACATACGCCGCAGCCTGTGCACTTAGTAGTGTCAACATAGCGAGCCTTTTTCCTGATCTTAGCAGTGAAGTTGCCCACAAATCCGTTAACTTCCTCAACCTCGCTGTAAGCGTAGATGTGGATCTTTTCATTCTGAGCGCAGTCAACCATTTTAGGTGTGAGAATACAGGAAGCACAGTCGAGAGTAGGGAATGTCTTGTCGATCTGAGTCATCTTGCCGCCGATAGTGGGCTGCTTTTCAACAATGTCAACCTCAAAGCCTGCCTCAGCAATATCGAGAGCAGTCTGCATACCCGCAATACCGCCTCCGATAACGAGAGCGCGCTTGGTAACAGGGCTTTCGCCTGCAACCAGGGGAGCGTTCAGCTGAACCTTTGCAACAGCAGTTCTTGCGAGAATGACAGCCTTTTCGGTGGCAGTCATAATGTCCTTATGTATCCAGGAGCACTGCTCACGGATATTGGCGATCTCCACCATATAGGGGTTGATGCCTGCCTTGGAAGCAGCCTTTCTGAAGGTAGCCTCGTGCATACGGGGAGAGCAGGAGCATACAACAACACCCGAGAGGTTATGTTCCTTGATAGCGTCCTGGATCATAGTCTGACCGCCCTCGGAACACATATACTGATATTCAACGGAGAAAACTACGCCGGGTTCCTGCTTCATAGCCTCGGCAACAGCCTTGACATCAACAGTAGCGGCAATGTTTGTACCGCAGTGGCATACAAATACGCCTATTCTATGCATTGATTTTTCTCCTCCTTACTTACTGAATTTACGGAATGCGCTGACGAGAAGCTGCTGAGGAGTTTCATCGTCTAAAAGCTCGGGAACCATTTCTGCCTTGAGGTGATTGCTGCCCTTCTGTCTGATGGCAGCCAGACGTACAGCCTCAACCACCTTAGCAGGCTCAACGCCTCTGGGACATCTTTCGACACAGGCAAAGCAGGAAAGGCACTTGTAAAGAGACTCGCTCTTTAACAGAGGCTCGATATCGCCCGACTCAACCATATAAACGAACTGATGAGGATGATATTCCATCTCGTCATAGGAAGGACAGGTGCCGGAGCATTTGCCGCAGCGCATACACTTGCGTACATTGACGCCGCTTATGCGGAGAATTTCTTCTTTTTTATCCATCTTCCTGCCTCCTTAGTTATCTTTTACGCCGAGAGCTTCAGCAAGCAGCTCGGTGAAGTAGTAAACGGGAACGCTGCTGTCGTTCTTCTTTAAGTTGTACATACAGAGAGGACAGGCAGTGACCATCATCTCAGCCTCGAAGCCTGCAGCACTTGAAGCAACAGCGTTTCTTCTCTTGGAAGCAGCGTCCTTGTCCTCAAGAGCAACATATCCGCCGCAGCACTCGTTTCTCATAGGATAGATAACGGGCTCAGCGCCGATAGCACGGATAAAATCCTCCATGATCTTGGGATTTTCGGGGTCGTCCATCTGCATAACCTTGCCGGGGCGGAGGAGCAGGCAGCCGTAATAAGCGCCTATCTTCTTGCCTGTAAGGGGATTAACGACTTTCTCCTTGAGCTTGTCAAATCCTACAACATCACGAAGCACCTCAAGGAAATGAATGACCTTAGTCTCGCCGTGATATTCCTCGTCAAGCTTCAGGTAGTTGTTTGCTCTGGTGCATATGTCCTCATCGGTGAGCATATCGTTGTTCACCTGCTTGAGAACATTGTGGCAGGCGGAGCAGAGAGTAACAAGGTCTCTGCCGTGTGCCTTGGCGTCGGCAAGGGCTCTTACCGAGGAAAGCTTAGTAGCGATCTCGTCCTTTGCCATCGGATAAACGCCGCCGCAGCACTGCCAGTTTTCGATTTCCTCAAGCGTGAAGCCCAGCGCCTGTGCGGAAAGACGGGCATATCTGTCAAGATCCTTAGCCTTGTTTTTCAGAGTGCAGCCCGGATAGTAACTGTAAATCATAGCTTTTATCCTTTCATTAAATTATATCATCTGCTCGGGGTGGAACACCTCGTCAAATTTTTCAGCAGTGAGGAAACCAAGCTCAACGCAGGCTTCCTTGAGGGAAATGTTGTCCTTGAATGCCTTCTTGGCAGTCTTAGCCGCATTCTCGTAGCCGATATAGGGATTGAGAGCGGTAACGAGCATAAGGGAGTTGTGGAGATTGTGGTGCATCTTCTCCTTGTTAGCCTTGATTCCCACAGCGCAGTTCTTGTTGAAGGAGGTGATGGACTCAGCAAGAAGTCTTGCGGACTGGAGGAAGTTGTAAGCGCAGACGGGCATAAATACGTTAAGCTCGAAATTGCCCTGGCTTGCAGCCATACCCACAGCCACATCGTTGCCCATTACCTGAACGGCAACCATAGTTACCTGCTCGCACTGAGTGGGATTTACCTTGCCGGGCATAATAGAGGAGCCGGGCTCATTCTCGGGAATGGTTATCTCACCGAGACCGTCTCTGGGACCGCTGGCGAGCCATCTTACGTCATTGGCGATCTTCATCATATCGGCAGCGAGAGCCTTGAGAGCGCCGTGAGCGAATACTATCTCGTCCTTGCTGGTAAGAGCGTGGAACTTGTTGGGAGCAGTCTTGAAATCCTTGCCTGTGAGCTGGGAAACCGCCTCCGCAACCTTAACATCAAAGCCCTTGGGAGTGTTAAGACCCGTACCAACAGCGGTACCGCCCAGAGCCAGCTCTTTAAGCTCGGGAAGAGCAATCTCAAGAAGCTTCTTGTCCTTTTCGAGAGAGGAACGCCAGCCGCTTATCTCCTGGGAGAAGGAAATGGGAGTAGCGTCCTGGAGGTGAGTTCTTCCGCTCTTTACAATGCCCTGATTTTCTTCTTCAAGGCGCTTGAATGTAGCGATAAGCTCGTCCACAGCGGGAATTACCTTGTCCTCAATAGCAATAACAGCGGAAATGTGCATTGCAGTAGGGAATGTGTCATTTGAGGACTGGCTCATATTGATGTCGTCATTGGGGTGAAGCAGCTTGCTGCCTGCGATCTCGTTGCCGCGGTTGGCAATTACCTCATTGGCATTCATGTTGGACTGAGTGCCGCTTCCTGTCTGCCATACAACGAGAGGGAAGTGGTCGTTAAGGCTTCCGCTGATGACCTCGTCGCAGGCTTTGGAGATAGCCGAAAGCTTTTCGTCGGTCATTTTCTCGGGCTTGAGGGCGTGGTTAGCCATAGCAGCCGCCTTTTTCAGATAACCGAAAGCCTTGGTGATCTCTCTGGGCATAGTTTCGATACCAACGCCGATAAGGAAGTTCTCGTGGCTTCTCTCGGTCTGAGCAGCCCAGTACTTGTCGGCAGGAACCTTGACTTCACCCATAGAATCGTGTTCGATACGGTATTCCATTGGTTATGTACTCCTTTATGTAAAGATAAATTTTAAACAAATTATAATCAAACTGCATACATACGATATAGCTGTATACATAACTTACGGCGGCAGTTATTTTCAGACTGCCGCCCGTAAAGCTTAATGACTTGATCAGAAATCCAGATCCTTGATAACAGCCTTGAGGCAATCTGCGCTGTGTCTGAGCTTAGCGATCTCCTCGTCGGTGAGGGGAACGTTAAGCTTGCTCTCAACACCGTCTCTGCCCACAACGGACAGTGTGCTGAGACAAACGTCGCTGATGCCGTATTCGCCGTTCATCATAGTGGAAACGGTAAGGTTAGTGTCTATTCCGCTGAACAGGCACTTGCAGATATGACAAACGGAAATAGCAATAGCATAGAATGTAGCGCCCTTGTTAGCGATGATCTTGCCGCCGGACTTTCTTGCATACTCCTCAATAGCAGCATAGTCCACAACAGGACGTCTGTCCTCGGGGAGACAAGCAATGTACTGGTCGATGGGAATGCTGGAAACATTTGCAAGAGACCAGGGAACGAAGGAAGAGTCGCCGTGCTCGCCGAAAACGTAAGCGTGAACGTTCTGCTGGCTGATGTTGAAGGTCTCTGCAAGACCTGTGCGCAGACGTGAAGTATCGAGAGTAGTACCCGAACCGATGATGTGGTTAGCGGGAAGACCGGAGGTCTTGATGAACTGATAAGTGAGAATGTCGATAGGATTGCTTACGATGATATAAATAGCGTTGGGAGCGTATTTAACGATCTGGGGGATAATGGACTTGGTGATGTTAACGTTTGTCTGAGCAAGCTCGAGACGAGACTGACCGGGCTTTCTTGCCACGCCTGAGGTGAGGATAACAACGTCAGAATCCTTGGCGTCCTCATAGCTGCCTGCATAAATGGAACAAGGAGAGCAGAAGGGTACACCCTGAACGATGTCCATAGCCTCGCCGTGAGCCTTGTTTTCATTGATATCAACAAGAACGATCTCGGAAGCTATGCCGTCTACGACCATAGTATAGGCAATTGTGGAGCCGACGCTGCCTGCGCCGATAATAGTGACTTTGTTGCTCATAAATCATTTCCCGCTTTCTGTGAGTATTTTTTCTGCGAGCCGAAACTGCGTTCGCATAGCATCATTTTGTGAATATCCCGTCTCAGCCTGTAATATTGCAGACAAAAAGACAGAATTTTCTCGTTAAATATATTCTATCACATTTGCAAATAAAAATCAAGAGAAAAAAACTATAAATTATGCACTTGTCAAAAATTTAACAAACTGCATAGAAACTTGTGACACATTTAACAATTTCATAGCTATCATACCCTCTAAAATGATGATACCCTACAAAAATATGACTGTTTTGCATAGCTCATGCCCGCAAAAATAGTCATAAAGGAAACTTGCAATAATATTATAGCACAAAAGTTTCTGAAAATCAATTGACATAATAAACAAATTTTCACTCCGAGGCTTTCGCACACATTCTTTACACCTTATTCACGTCTCTTTTTCACATACACTTGACAATACCTCGCAAATGGTATAAAATGTACCGTAGAAGTGTGTTACATAAATTTTTTACAGCACAAAAAGGAGCTTCTTTATGCATATAATCATAGTGGGCTGCGGAAAGGTCGGACAGACCCTTGCGGTGCAGCTCAACAACGACGGAAACAATATCACGGTCATCGACCTGAGTGCCGCAAAGGTAAACGAGGTCATAAGCCGTCATGACATTATGGGCGTAGTGGGAAACGGCGCCACCCATCTTATCCAGCAGGAGGCGGGCATAGAAAAGGCCGACCTGCTTATCGCCGTAACAGGCTCTGACGAGCTGAATCTCCTGTGCTGCCTCATAGCCAAAAAAGAGGGCAACTGCCAGACCATCGCCCGTGTGCGAAATCCTCAGTACAGCAGGGAAGCACGCTTTTTAAAGGACGAGCTGGGACTTGCAATGATAATAAACCCCGAGTTTGCATCGGCGGCGGAGATCGCCCGTATCCTCCGTTTCCCCTCTGCGATTAAGATAGACACCTTTGCCAAGGGCAGAGTGGAGCTTATTAAATTCCGTCTCCCCGAGGGCAGCCCCATTATTGATATGGCAGTCAAGGAGGTAATTGCAAGGCTCAAGTGCGACGTTCTTATCTGCACCATCGAGCGTGACGGCGAGGCATACATTGCAAACGGCGATTTTGTTTTCCGTGAAAAGGACGTTATTTCCGTGGTTGCCTCACCCCGTAAGGCGAATGATTTCTTTAACAAGATAAAGTATAAAATGCGCTCGGTGAGAGACGTTATGATAGTGGGCGGCGGAGAGATAACCCATTATCTTGCGGATATCCTCCTGCGCTCTGACATTGCCGTAAAGGTCATCGAGAAGGACCTTAAAACCTGTGAGGAGATGTGTACCACCCTTCCCGATGTCACAGTCATAAACGGAGACGCTGTGGAGCAGGAGCTTCTTCTTGAGGAAGGACTTGAGAATACGGACGGATTCGTGGCGCTTACCAATCTTGACGAGGAAAATATCCTGCTTTCCCTCTTTGCCAAAAACAAGAGCAGGGGCAAGCTCATTACCAAAATTAACCGTATCGACTTTGACGATGTGGTAAACCAGCTTGACCTTGACACCATAATCTACCCCAAGCATCTTACCGCCGAGAGCATCGTCCGCTATGTCCGTGCAATGAAAAACACCATCGGCAGCAATGTGGAAACGCTCTACAGCGTTATCAAGGATAAAGTCGAAGCGGCGGAATTTATCGTAAAGGAAAAATCGCCCATTGTTGGCATACCGCTCAGTGAGCTTAAATTCAAGAACAATGTTCTTGTAGCAGCCATTCTCAGAGACAGGAAGGTCATCATTCCCAGAGGACACGATGTATTTATGCCCGGGGACGCCGTTGTTATCGTTTCCGAGATAATGGCGCTCCACGACATCACCGACGTGCTGAAGAAAGGATAAGCTTTGGACATATGAATTTCCGAATGATAAAATATATTCTCGGGTGGATACTTGTATTTGAAACACTTTTTCTGCTTATTCCCCTTATAACGGCAGCGGTGTACGGCGAAAGCTGCATAACGGCAATACTGTTGTCAATAGCGGTATGCCTTGCGGCAGGGGGACTGCTCATTTTTAAAAAGCCTAAAAATACGGAGCTTTATTCCCGGGAGGGCTTTGTTATCGTGTCAATGAGCTGGATAGTGCTCAGCCTTTTCGGAGCGCTGCCCTTTTTCTTTTCGGGAGCCATACCGAATTTCATCGATGCCTTGTTTGAGACCGTTTCGGGCTTTACCACCACAGGAGCCAGCATACTTTCCGAGGTGGAGAGTATGCCCAAGGCAATGCTTATGTGGCGAAGCTTTATCCACTGGGTAGGCGGAATGGGCGTGCTTGTTTTCATAATGGCGTTTATCCCTTTAAGCGGCGGACAGAATATCCACATAATGAAGGCGGAAAGCCCGGGACCCTCGGTAAGCAAGCTTGTGCCGAGAGTAAAGACCACCGCCCTTATCCTCTATTCCATATATTTCGTGCTGACCCTTACGGAGTTCGTTCTTCTCCTTTTCGGAGGAATGACTGTGTTCGAAGCACTGAACACCGCTCTTGCCACCGCAGGAACAGGCGGCTTCGGAATTAAAAATGACAGCCTCGGCGGCTACTCGCCCTATATCCAGATAGTTGTAACAGTCTTTATGGTAATGTTCGCCATCAATTTCAGCTCCTATTATTTTATCATCTCGGGAAAGCTGAAAGAGGCGTTCAATAAAGAGGTAAGGGTATTTCTCACCATCGTCCTGTCAGCCATCGCCATAATCACCTTCAACGTGAGAGACCTTTTTGACAGTATGGGAGAAGCACTCAGGCACGTAAGCTTTACCGTGGCATCAATAATCTCCACCACAGGCTTTTCAACGGTGGATTTCGACCTCTGGCCCGAGCTTTCCAAGACCATAATCGTCCTGCTAATGCTTGTTGGCGGCTGCGCGGGAAGTACGGGCGGCGGCATCAAGGTAACAAGAATAATCATTCTTGTAAAGGGACTTGCCAAGGAGCTTGAGGTAATGATACACCCCAAGCAGCTCAAAAAAATTACCGTTGATTCAAAGCCCATCGAGCATGAGATAGTCCGCTCGGTAAACAGCTATATGGTATGCTACGTGCTTTTGTTTATGGCTTCGGCGCTAATAATTTCCGTTGACGGTCACGACCTTATCACGAATTTTACAGCAGTGAGCGCAGCTGTAAACAATATCGGACCGGGACTCGAGCTTGTGGGACCCACACAGAATTTCGGATTCTTTTCGCCCATATCAAAGCTTGTGCTTATCTTCGATATGCTTGCGGGCAGACTTGAGCTTTTCCCCATGCTCCTGCTGTTTTCGAGGGCAACGTGGAAAAAGTGATGAGTTGGGAAATGCTTTCGGAAAACAGGTGGCTGTGGCTTCTGCTGCTCGTGTATTTCCTCTCCGTCAGCTTTTATTCGGCGGCACTCACCTGCACAGACAAACGCCTTGCGGTAAAGGGCGGCAGACGGATACCCGAAAAAAAGCTTTTCGGAGCAGCCCTTCTCGGCGGCGGGGCGGCAATGTACATAACAATGCGTATCATTCGTCACAAAACGCTCCACAAGCGGTTTATGATAGGTCTGCCCCTGATAATTCTCCTTCAGACCGTTTTGTTATGCTTTATTCTGATAAAGTTCGTGATATAAAAAATTCAGCCTGAGAAGATTTGGTTTCTTCTCAGGCTTTGCTATTATCAAATCATATATTATCTTCTCTGCTTTTCAACGAATATAGGTTTGCTCCCATCATCAATTTCAAAGCTGTTGCTTCCCGTTCTTATATAAACAGTTCCTATTTCTGAATGCAAGAACGGGATAATATCCTTGTCATAATTGCAGACCGTGTTGACAGCAAATATATGGTGATTATTCGGGTCATTCATATATTCCTCGTCTTCATTTCCTGCCATAAAGCGCCAGCCGCTGTCAGGTCTGCCGTCGTCAGGCTGTTCTCTGTACATATATCCCACCTTGAAGCCTTCTTTGGTTATTTTGTCGGATACGATGCACCCGTTTCCGTTTGGCTCGTGCCATTCGATCAGATCTTTAATTTCAATATCAATAAAATTATCGTTTAACTTCATAGCTTATCTCCTATTTGATCGAGTAAATTTCTCAAAATTATTATCGGACGATATCCTTAATTTTCCGTATTTCTGATATTCTCCACAATAGGCGTTTTGATTATCCTCCTTGCAGGAACAAAAGAAGCAGCAGCGGCGATAACAAAGGCAACAGCCGCGGCAATGAGAATGTATTTGAGCGGTGCGGCAGCAGACAGCGTAAGTCCCAGATCCTCCATATCCAGATCGTGGAAATGGGACTTGAAGGGTATCTGTATCACAAGAACAGCCGCCTCCACAACGAGCAGTGAGGAAAAGCTTGCCAGAGCCGCATAAATAAGGCTCTCGGACAAAATGAGCTTATGAAGCTGCCTGTCGGACATTCCGCAGGCTCTGAGCATTGCAAGCTCGGAGGTCCTTCCCAGAACGTTTGCCGAAATGATGTTGACAATGTTCACAGCAGCTATGAGAGCAATGATAAGCACGGCAAAATAACCCACAGTCTTGACAATGCCCAGATTTGAAACAGCCTTTGACATATCGGCAGCGTTGTCGGTAAAGCTGTTGTAACAATTTCTGTTAAGGAAATTTCTTGCTTCTGTCTCTTTGCCCTCTACAGCGTCTGCATAGATAGTCCTTGCGAACAGTGTGTATGTGCCGCCGTTATATTCAATTTCTGCGGAGGAGCTGTCAATGCCTATTTCTGAAACAAGCTGTTCATAGGGAACTTCCGCCATTATCGCCATGCACATTCTATCACAGGAGAAATAGGTGCGAAGGTCTGTTGAGAAGGTTCCTGCCGTTTTTATGGTCACAGGATCGAGGAAAAATACCATACTGTCGATAAAAGGAGCAGAGGTAAGGCTCTCGGGGAGACTGTCCATGCTTATAAATCGGTAAAGCTCCTTTCCGCTCTTGTCCTTCATAACAGGGTCGATAAGCACCGCACCCGACTGTTCAAGCTCATCGTAGGTAATGCCGCTGTCGGCAGTGATGTATTTATCGAAGGTCTCGCGGTTTATAGGGTGTATGCCTAAGGGGAGACCGCCCGATTCATATGCTTCGGTACCCGGAAGAATATTCAGCGTTTCATTGTTCATATAAAATTTCAGAACGCAGTCATACTGAACATTTTCAAAATATCCCGTGGATAACATTTTCTGAGTATTCCCGTGGATATCCTCGGGCGAAAGGGAATAGACCTGAATGGAAAAATCGCTTGGCACTCTGTTTTCTTCAAATTCTTTTGTTATCTTGTCATTAGCAAGCTCCGCTCCATAGGAGAAGGTAGAAAAGAGGACAATGCTCATTACCATTGAAACCATTGTAATAATATATCTTTTTCTGTTTCGCTTTATGCTCAGCGAGGAATATGCTCCGATAAAGCCTCTGCCCTTTTCAAGTCCCGAGGGGTGTCTGGGGATCCTTATCTTTTCATTCTTTACCGCAGAGTTCATAGCGTCCACGGGAGACGATCTTATGGAGCGCATACCCGTAGAAACGGCGGAGACCACTACCCAGAGTATGCCGATAAGCGCCGATGAGATGAAAACATAAGGTCTTATCTCAAAGACAAGCATATCTCTCATATTGAAAGCCGTGCTGCCGTCGCTCAGATAGGGAAGATTTTTTACTATGCCGAAAAGTCCTGCGGCACAGCCTGTTCCCAGCAGTATTCCAATAATAACTCCGGGAACGGCAAGAAAGACTGCTTCCCAGACCACCATTGCAAAAACCTGTTTTCCCGAAGCGCCCACCGCTTTGAGAAGTCCGAACTGCTTTATCCTTTCCTTTGAGGACAGCTCGAAGGAGTTGTCGATGACCATTCTTACGCAGAACATAAGGAAAATTACTACAAGATAAACCAGAGCGAAGAATATCGCCTGAGAAAATTTCGCCGTAACGCCCTTGCCCTCAAGGTCTAAAAGCTCCTGATTCATTCCGTAGCTGAAATCATCTATCTCGTAGCCTGCTGCCTTAAAAGCGTGATCCATATCCCAGTAAAGGTCGTTGGCTTTGTCAGAAAAACGTGCTACAACGTTGTCTGTAAGATACGAGTAGGATCTGAGACGAGTGTCCGAATAATCAACGATATTGCTTCCCTCGGAAAAGCCCACTACTGTAAAGCTTATTTCCGAAACATCTTCTATGTCGAAGGCTTCCGACAGATATTCGGGAACATTTTCAAAGCTTTGGGTGCTGCCCGTTTTAGCCTTGCAGGTAATAAGCTCAGCGGTAACAGTGTCGCCTATCTCGGGAAATCCCCACATATATGAGCTTTGTGCGCTGAGAACTATCTCCCCGTCCTTTTCGGGAAGCCTGCCTTCAAAAACGCTGTTCATATTGCTCGGGAGCATCGTAAGCTCTCCTGCCTTAAAGCGCAGGAAAACATCGTCAACGGGAGTTCCGTTTAGAATGAGATATTCTATCCGTGCGTCCTCCGACTGCATCTGACCGTAATCCACATCGGTGCTGCTTGTGTAAGATGAAACGCTGTATATCTGAGTTTCCTCAAATATGTCCATACTCCGCACCGATACAAGCTGGTCCTTGTCAAGCCCGTTAAATACCACGTGATATGTACCGTTCGTCTCCCTGCATATATTCAGGGAGGCGGCACGCCAGACCGAAACGGCGGCAAGCATAACGGTCATAAAGGCAGTGGCTGTGATTATGGCAATAATTGTCATTATTGTATGCTTTTTCTGACCCCGCAGATAGCGCAGGGAAATTTCTCTCAGCTTCATATATCAGATTTCCTTTCCACGCGGTATCAGTTTACCTTGATATCCTCAAGCTCCTTTTGCCAGAGCGCAGCAGAAGCGTCCGAGGGCATTCTCCAGTCGCCTCGGGGAGAAAGGGTAACAGAACCCACCTTGGGACCGTCGGGGAGACAGGAGCGCTTGAACTGCTGGGCAAAAAATCTTCTTACAAAAATTTTCAGCCACTTGAGAATAACATCATCGGGATAGGCTCCCTCAAATGCGATCTTTGCAATGCGGAATATCTTTTTTGGAGAAAATCCGCAGCGGACCATATAGTAAAGGAAGAAGTCGTGAAGCTCGTAGGGACCCACGATATCCTCTGTTTTCTGGGAAATGGTGCCGTCCTCGGCTGGAGGAAGAAGCTCGGGCGATACGGGTGTATCGAGAATATCTTTAAGGACAGCCGAAAGCTCTCCCGAAACTCTGTCAGCCTCATAGGAAACAAGGTGACGTACAAGAGTTTTGGGAATGGAGCAGTTAACGCCGTACATAGACATATGGTCGCCGTTGTAGGTAGCCCAGCCCAGTGCAAGCTCGGAAAGGTCTCCCGTTCCGATAACGATGCCCCCCGTCATATTGGCAATATCCATAATTACCTGTGTGCGCTCTCTTGCCTGTCCGTTTTCGTAGGATACATCGTGAACGTCCTCGCTCTGACCGATATCCCTGAAATGTTGACGAACTGAGGCGGAAATATCTATCTCCCTGATCTCTGCACCATACGCCTCCGCAAGAGTAAGAGCATTGCTCTTAGTGCGCTTTGTGGTGCCGAAGCAGGGCATTGTAACGGCAATGATCCCCTTTCTGTCAAGCTGCAGCATATCGAATGCGTGAACTGTGACGATAAGTGCAAGGGTGGAGTCAAGTCCCCCCGACAGACCGATAACGGCGGTCTTTCCGTGAATGTGCCTGAGTCTGGTGGCAAGACCTGTTGCCTGCATTGTGAGTATCTCCTCGCAGCGTGCCGCAAGGTCGTTTCTGTCGGCGGGAACGAAGGGCATTGGCGCAAAACGGCGGCATAGCTTCAATTCGTGAACTTTCAGGCTGAA
>JAGAJF010000060.1 GCA_017829005.1 Oscillospiraceae bacterium
CTTTGTAAGGGTCTTGTGGTTTACGTTGTAAACGATGGTGGGAAGATCGTTGCCTGCGGGAGCAGAGATAACTACCTTCTTAGCGCCTGCGTCGATGTGAGCCTGGGACTTAGCCTTGGAAACATAGAAGCCTGTGCACTCGAGAACAACGTCAACGCCAATCTCACCCCAGGGAAGCTCAGCTGCATTAGCCATAGCGTAGATCTTGAGGGTCTTGCCGTCAACTGTGATAGTACCTGCTTCGTCGTCAGCGGTTACGGTGTGAAGGTTCTCGCCGATTCTGCCGCAGTAGCCGCCCTGAGCGGTATCGTACTTGAGAAGGTGAGCGAGCATGGAAGGCTTGGTAAGGTCGTTGATAGCAACTACCTCGTAGCCCTCAGCGCCGAACATCTGACGGAATGCGAGACGGCCGATTCTGCCGAAACCATTGATTGCAACTTTTACTGACATGATAAAATTCCTCCTAAGAATTATTTATCTCCCGACTGTTAATTTTTTAACGGTCGGATTGGCACTTACTTTTTAGTAATTTGCCGTACACTATAATAATATACTATTTTTACTCTTTTGGCAAGTGTTTTTTCAAAAAAAAATACTTTTTGTGCAATTTTTAACAGTATCTCAAAAATATATCAGGCGAAAAAAATGCTTTCCCTCTCTTTTACCCTAAATGTACACTATTTATACACAAAAACTTATTTATTTACAAATAGGACAAATAAAAGTTTCTTATTATTAGTTAGTTTGCGGATTGAAATGTGATATACTTTATATTATAATGAAGTGACGGGAGAAACGGGGTGAGGAGTATGAATACGGGTATTTATGCGGACGAGTACCGAAAAATATACGACAATTCGCTCCTTCCTGCCGCTGTTTCGGGCAAGGACGGGCTTGTTTACTGCAACAGAGCCTTTGAACCCTTTGCCGCGGAGCTTTCTTCCGAGCTTTACTCTCTTCATACGGGAGAAGCCTATGAAAAATATGTTTACTGCGGCGGCAGGCTTTATAAGGCATATGTTTCTCCGGTAAACGGCAGCGAAAGTCTTGTTAATATCGCTCCTGCCGCTTCATTTTCGGACGATTGCTTTGAAGTTCTGAACGCGGCGGTGCGTCACGCTGTTTCCACCGTATCTGCGGCTGCGGATAATCTGTTTGACCTTTACGGAACAGAGCCTGCAGCTAAGCTTCTGAGCGTTATAGACAGTTCAATGCTTACACTTTTGTCGGAGTTCCTCATTCCCGAGGAGATTATGCAGCTCAGAGAAAGTAAATTCTCCGATTTTGCTCCCGTCAGCGTTTCGTCGGGACTGACACGGCTTGCCGATGAGCTTTCCGAGGTGTTGTCAAGGCATAACATTCAGATAAATGCAAATATTGCTGCGGGAATGTTTGCAAGGATAGATATGCGTGCAGTCAAGCTTCTGCTTACCGATTTTGCGGTGAAGGCTATGGAAGGAGAGAGGCACGTGGAGGCTATAGGCATCACCCTTGCAAGAAAAGGAGCTGACCGTATGAGAGTCTCCCTGACCTGCGGATACATTATGAAGCTTCCCTCAGAGCTTGCTTCGGAAGCGGTTGTAAAGCCCGATGATTATTCTCCTGCAGGGAAATTGAAAGCTCTTCTGTGCGGAATATTCGGGTGTGATATTTCCTGCTTGGAAAATGCGGACTGCTGTTCTGTGATGATAGATATGCCAATGTCAGAGGCGCCTCGTTCGGAGGGTCTGCGTTCTCCTGTAAGATTTTACGGTCAGGACCGATTTTCTGACGGAAATGCTTATCTTTCCAGATTTGGGATAAATCCCCGATACAAAATATAAAAGGAAAAATTGAAAGGATGTACTTAAAATGGATAAAATAAGAAAACCTTTTGCGGCTGCAGCTGCTGTCTGCCTGATTATGACAGGATGCGGAAAAAGCGGCAATGAAGAAGTCACTGAGACTACAACAGCGGCAAAGCCCGATTTCTCAACCGTTACCACCGAAGGCTTTGATCTTGGTGATGAAGAAGAAACAGTCAGCATTTATACGGGAAAAGAGGTCGAAAACGAGGAAGATCTGGCTATTTTCAAATTAAACTGCACCGCTCCCGAGGGTTATGAGACTGTTATCGACAATGCAGAAGGAAAGCAGTTCGTTTCGCCTCTCGGCGGTATTGTGGTCAAGGCTCAGAATTATAAGGAGGAATTTCAGGACCTTGAAGTTTTTGCCGATTCGGGCTGTGCTTCCATTAAGGTAAACAATATGCTTTATCAGGCAGATACGGAGTTTTCCGAGCCGATTAAGACTACCGTTGCAGGCTTTGACGCCATCAGATATGATTATACCGTAACATCATATATTTTCCCGCCTGTAACTGATGAAAACGGCGAATATGTTATGGACGAAAACGGTCAGTATGTTCTTTCCGAGGAAAAGGAGATCAATGGAGAATATGTTGACAGAGTATATTATTTCTATTCCGATGAAGATGTTTTCTATATCATCTGCGAGGCAAATAAGGAAAATGCAGAAGCTGCTCAGGCAGGATTTGATGAATTTATCGAATCTGTTACCATTTCTAAGAAATGATATCGGACTTTAACAATAGTATAGGATCGGAAAAACGGGGGCGAAATTTCCCGTTTTTCTGTATTTTCCCATAATGATAACAGCACGGTTACAAATTATGACTAAAAAATCAATTTTGCACGATCGGTATTGATTATTTTCTGTAATCTGATATAATCAATATAACGTCGGGCAAGACGTTTTATCATAGATTAAAAGAAAGGAATTTTTAGAATGAACAAGAAAATAGCAATGCTTGCAGCTCTTCTTGCTGTGGGAATGACATTCGCTGCCTGCGGCGGCAAGAACGCTGAGACAACCGAGACCACTGCATCTGAAACTACTATCGCAGAGTCTTCCGATACCGAGTCTATCGAAACAGAGGAGGATATTCTTCCCGAGGAAAGCGAGAGCCTTGAGGTATCTGCGGAAGAATCGGCAGAGGAAGTTATTGACGACGGAGAAGATGCCGAGCCTGCAGTTCCCGAGGAGACTGTATCCGATAATCCTCTCTATCCCGCTGTGGAAAAGGCTCTTTCCGAAAGCGAATGGCCCTCTCTGATGGAGGTAACAGACGAGGTGATACTCAAGGAGTTCTTCCTTCTTGACCCTGCAAATGAAAATTATAAGGAAATGATAGTAATGCAGTGTCCCATCAGTGCGGTGATGAGTGAGATCATCATTATAAATGCCGATGACGTTTCCGCCGCTGAAGCCGATCTTGAGGCGAGAAAGACCAAGGCTATCGAGCAGGACGCATGGTATCCCAAGGACCAGGAGCTTGCTGCAGCTTCCATTGTAGGAACAAACGGAAATTATGCATATTACATCATCGGTGAGAACGCTTCTTCTGCCGAGCAGTCCATAAACGACTACATTTCTTCTCTTTCCTGATAAAATAACATAACCTCAGACCGTCATACGGCATTTCGGACGTATGGCGGCTTTTTTACCGATGTTACCTATTGCTTGAAACAGGAATGAAATTTAGTGAAAAATGCCTATTGCACAGTTACTGCTTTGTGTGTTATCATATTATAAGATAGAGAAAAAACAGCTTTTGCGGCATTTTTTGAAAGGAAATGACTTGATGAACAAAACAAAACAAGGCGGTATGAGCAGCGCCCAGCTTGCAAAAAGGAAGAGAGTCTTCAAGGCAAGAGTGATGGCGATACTGATAGTTCTGCTTCTCGGGGGCGGAATTTGGCTGCTTGTATCGGTTTTTTCACAAATAAAGACAGTCACCGAGCTTACGGTGGACGCTTCGGGATATACTGTTTTACAGGCACTCCCTTCTCAGAGTGAGTTTGAGGAGGAGAAGCGTATGGAGGAGCTGAAGATCGAGAACGAGATCTTCGAGCAAAAAGACAGCTACCCCATAGATATGATAATCCAGACTCCCTACTGCGTGATGTATGACGTTCAGGGCAGGCGCGTGCTGTATTCCAAAAATGCTGAGGAAAAGGCTTTCCCTGCCAGCACCACAAAAATAATGACAGCGGCGGTAATGATGGAGTATACTACCCCCGAGACCATATTCAAGGCAGGGGAGGAGCAGTCCCTTGTGCAGCCCGGATCAAGCCTTGCGTATCTTAACGTGGGCAGCGAACTTGACAGGGATATGATACTTGACGCTATAATGCTTCCCTCGGGAAATGATGCATCATATTGTGCGGCAGCTGTTACGGGCAGGATAATTGCCGAAAAGGATGATCTGCCTGCTGATGAGGCTGTAAATGTGTTTATCAATACAATGAATGAGAAGATCAAGGAGATAGGCTGCAAGAACACCAATTTTACCTGTCCCGACGGTTTCCATGACGATAATCACTACACTACTGCAATGGATCTGCTCAGAATGACCCTTTATTCCAAGAATTATCCCGAAATTGCCAAATCGGGCAAGAAATCCTACCGTGAGCTGGAGTTCCTTTCGGGAGAATACATTTACTGGAATAATTCAAACAAGCTTATCCAGCCCGACAACGATTACTATTATACCTATGCAACAGGTCTGAAAACGGGTATGACCGATTATTCGGGTCACTGCGTTGTAGCCACCGCCGAGCGCTTTGGTCACGAGCTTGTCATCGTTTGTCTCGGAAGTGAAAGCGCCGCTGTACGCTGGAATGATACCATAGCTCTTTTTGATGCAGGCTTTGCATATATTAGAAATAATGACAACTGAGTTACGGGGCTGCTGTGCAACTTTTGTGCGGCAGCCTTATTTATGTACTTGACATAATTGGATAAATGTAGTATGCTATAACTATTATTAAGCTAAACTTATTTACATGAGCTTGGCAGAAAAGGACGGTCATTACAATGGATTTTTCAAAGCTTAATTTCGGCGTGGACGGCGACAGCATAACAGCAGGGGAGCAGTGGTCATATCACGTTTATAAGGAGCTGGGAATGGCTTCACATCACAATGTAGCCGTTGGAAGCTCGGTTTGGTATAAAAGAACTATCACTTGTTCCTCCGGAAGCGTTACCACCCAGGATTATACCGCCCCCGATTTTGCGGGGATAAGCGACGGCTGGGAGGAAACAGAGGATATAAATGAGCTGCAAATGAGGGCAAACAACTGCGCCGTAGTACATACCCAGCGGTTTATCGAAGGGGTAAAAAGCGGCAAATATCCCGTTCCCGATATATTTGCCTTTGCAATGGGCACAAACGACGCTCTTGACTGCCTCGGAGACCCCGAAAAGGCTCTTGAGGGCAAATCCCTTGAGAATAACGAAAACATCGACCTTTTCACCGAAGCAGGCGCCGCAAGATGGTGCATACAGCGCATTATGGAGGAATTTCCCCTCTGTCGTGTATTTGTCCTCACACCGCTCCAGACAGCCACACCCGAGCATAACCGCAAGGTGGAAAAGACCATCGAAGTTCTGAGAAAAATTGCGGGAGGAATGTCTGCCCAGGTCATCGACTGCTTCCACAACAGCGGCATATGCGAGAAATTCGAGGTAATAGGCGGTACGGGCAAGTACCTCAGAGACGGTCTCCACCCCGATGTTCCCGGACAGACCCTTGAGGGCAGATATGCCGCCAAGGAAATAAGAAACAATATGTTCTGAGTTATTTTTCGGTTATTCCGTAAAATTCCCGTGAATAGAGTGCGCTTATAGCTTGCCTGCGCTTGTATCTGCGGCGTTCCTCCGACTTCTTTTCAGCCTTGACTTTTGCATTGTTCCAGCCTGCGGTGAAGATAAGAATCGCCATAATGCTGCCGTACAGGGCAATAAAGTAGGCTATGGGAGCAGGGTCGCACTCTGCCGCAAGACTTGAATATTTCGCCGTAAAGAAAATATCGGCGGCAAGGCACATAATGGCGGCTAAGGGATATTCTTTCAGAATGGGTAAGTATTTTTTCATTTTCATCATTTCCTTTCCTGATGTTCTGATATGATTATAACATATGTACTGTGTAAAAATTCAGACAGCAGACATTTTTTCGGAAATAAAATGTGAAAAATATGAAAAATCACAAAATTCCCTATTGGCAAATCGGTAAATATATGTTATAATAATATTTGAAATATTCATTGCTGTGTTTTATGCGAAAAATAATTTTTAATGAGGTGACCAAGTTATGAATGAAAAGGAGCTTTATGCACTTTGGTGCGAAAAGGCTGTAGACGACCCCGACCTTCAGACAGAGCTTAAGTCTATTGAGGGCGACGACGAGGCTATCAAGGACAGATTTTACCGTGACCTTGAATTCGGTACAGGCGGTCTCAGAGGTGTTATCGGCGCAGGCGCATACAGAATGAACGTATATACAGTAAGACGCGCAACGCAGGGTCTTGCAGATTACGTTAACGAGGCATTCAAGAACCCCTCCGTTGCAATCTCCTACGACAGCCGTATCAAGTCCGATGTATTTGCAAAGGAAGCGGCTTCCGTTCTTGCCGCAAACGGTATCAAGGTTTATATCTACACCGAGCTTATGCCCACTCCTATGCTCTCCTACGCTGTAAGAGCGCATAAGTGCAGCGCAGGTATTATGATAACCGCATCTCATAACCCTGCCAAGTACAACGGCTATAAGGTTTACGGCTCTGACGGCTGCCAGCTTACTCTCGGCGCAGCTGAGATCGTTCTGAAAAACATCAACAGCGTTCCTATGTTTGACGGCGCAAAGACTACCGATTATGAGAAGGCTGTTTCCGACGGAATGATAAATTACATTTCCCAGACAGTTATCGACAATTACCTTGACGAGGTGTCCAAGCAGGGTATCCACACCGACCTCGTAAAGACAAGCGGTCTTAAGGTGGTATACACTCCTCTTAACGGCACAGGAAACAAGCCCGTAAGAGCAATTCTCAAGAAGATAGGCATTGAGGACGTCACCGTTGTTCCCGAGCAGGAATATCCCAACGGCAACTTCACCACCTGCCCCTTCCCCAACCCCGAGATCAAGGAAGCGCTTTCTCTGGGTCTCAAGCTTTGTGAGACAGTAAAGCCCGACCTTCTCCTTGCAACCGACCCCGACGCAGACCGTGTAGGCATCGCAGTTCCCTCCGATAACGGCTATGAGCTGTTTACAGGAAACGAAGTAGGCGCAATGCTCCTTGAGTACATCTGCTCCGAGAGAACAAAGATGGGTACAATGCCCGAGGATCCCGTTGCTGTAAAGACCATCGTTTCCACCGATATTGCCGCAAAGATCTGCAAGGAGTATAACGTTAAGCTCATTGAAGTCCTTACAGGCTTCAAGTTCATTGGCGAGCAGATCGGCTTCCTTGAGGACAAGGGTCAGGAGGACAGATATATCTTCGGCTTTGAGGAGAGCTATGGCTATCTTGCAGGCTCTTATGTAAGAGACAAGGACGCAGTAGTTGCTTCAATGCTCATCTGTGAAATGGCAGCATTCTACCGCACAAAGGGCATTTCTCTCATTCAGGCAAGAGAGAATATGTACAAGAAGTACGGCGTTTATGTTCATACTCAGTCCTCCTTCGTATGCGAGGGTGCAAGCGGTATGGAGAGAATGAAGGAAATTATGGCAGGTCTTCGCAGCAATACTCCTACCGAGATCGGCGGTCTCAAGGTAACACGCTTTGAGGACTATGCAGCAAGCACATCTGTAGACACCGAGACAGGTGCAAAGACAATGCTCACTCTGCCCAAGTCCGATGTTCTCACATTCAAGCTTACCGACGGTGCAAGCGTAATTATACGTCCTTCCGGAACAGAGCCTAAGATCAAGGCTTACTACACCACTATAGGCGCAACAAGAGAAGAAGCCGCAGCACTTGAAAAGACAATTTCCGCTGATTTTGCAAAGAAGCTTGGATTTTAAGTTCACAGCATAAGCTTAATGACCGGTATGGGGCACAGCTTCATACCGGTTTTTAAAATTCATATGAAAGGAACAGACAAAATGCCTGCCAAGCTTAAATCAGTATACATCTGCAGCTCCTGCGGCTTTGAATCGCCTAAATGGAACGGAAAATGCCCCTCCTGCGGCGAGTGGAACACCTTCGAGGAGGATATAATAGAAGAAGCGCCAAAAAAGTCATCGCTTAAAGCCGCACACTCGGCAGCATCGGGAGCAGACTGCTCTGACAAGATACGCACCCTGTCCCAGATAGACACTGACGAGGAAATACGCTATTCAACGGGAGCAGGGGAGCTTGACAGAGTTCTCGGCGGAGGACTTGTGAAAGGCTCTCTTGTTCTTCTGGGCGGCGAGCCGGGAATAGGAAAATCCACGCTCCTTCTCCAGATATGCAGCTATCTTGGATCTGAGCACAGCATACTCTACGTATCGGGAGAGGAAAGCGTAAGACAGGTAAAGCTCAGAGCCAATCGTCTCGGGGTAACAACTCCCAACCTCTATCTGCTCAGTATGACCGACGCCGAATCCATCTGCAGCACCATAATGTCCTCCCGACCCGATATCGTAATAATCGACTCCATACAGACAATGAATATCCGCAGCATAAGCTCCGCATCGGGCAGCATAACCCAGGTGAGAGAGTGTACCAACCTGTTTATGCACCTTGCAAAGGATATGGAGATACCCATTTTCCTTGTAGGTCACGTGAACAAGGACGGTGCTATAGCAGGACCCAAGGTAATGGAGCATATAGTTGATACCGTTCTCTTTTTCGAGGGCGACCGCCACCAGAGCTACAGACTGCTCAGAGCTGTAAAGAACCGTTTCGGCTCCACAAACGAGATAGGTGTTTTTGAAATGCTGGACAGCGGACTTGAGCAGGTGGAAAATCCTTCCCTTATGTTCCTCTCGGGCAGACCAACAGGTGTGTCGGGAAGCTGTGTGGGCTGTGTAATGGAGGGTACCCGCCCAATTCTTGCGGAGGTGCAGGCACTTGTTACCAAAAGCAGCTATTCAGCCCCCAGAAGGACATCAACAGGATTTGATTTCAGCCGCCTTGCGATAATAATCGCCGTTCTTGAGAAGAGAGCAGGACTTTTCTACGGCACTCTGGATATTTACGTAAATATTGTCGGGGGATTTCGTCTTGACGAGCCTGCCGCCGACCTTCCTGCCGCTCTTGCCCTCTACAGCAGCCTTATGGATATGCCAATAAACGAAAAGCTTGTATCATTTGGTGAAATTGGTCTCGGCGGAGAGATACGAAGCGTTTCAAACATTTCTCAGAGAATATCCGAAGCTCAGCGCCTTGGATTTGAGAAATGCATTATCCCGAAAATGTCTCTCAGGCAAATTGACCCGAAAAAATACAATATCGGCATAATCGCCATATCAAACATCCGACAGGCATTTGACTATCTCAAAAAGGAGCATAACAAAGAATAAATTGTGCAGCCATCACAAATTTTTTGCGTAAATCCGAAAATATTTGACATTTCTCAGCATATGTGATATCATTATTATAAGAAAAAGGAAAGGAGCGGAACCGCAATGCATAAAAACAGCAAAACAAGCTATAAGGTAGCCTTAGGCGGCGTAGTATCCGCTCTCTGCCTTACTCTTATGTTTCTGACGGGGGTTTTTCCCATACTCAGTATGGCTATTCCCATTTACGCAGGAGCGCTTATGATAATAGTCGCCACCGAGGTAAGCACAAGCTGGGCATTTGCCGCATTTTTTGCCGTGTCCCTGCTGTCTCTGTTTCTCACTCCCGACAAGGAAGCCTCCACCCTGTTTATCATGTTTTTCGGATATTACCCCATAATCTCGCCGAAGCTTGATAAAATAAAGCTGCCGCTCATTCGTACCCTCTGCAAATTCGGCGTGTTCAATGCCGCAATGATAATATGGTACAAGCTTATTACCCTTATTATGGGCGTTTACGACTTTTTCGGCGATTTCTCCTTCCTCGGGAAATATGCCGTTGTGGGCGTAATGGTGTTCATAAACCTTGTCTTTATCCTCTATGATTACACCATTCAGATGATACGAAATGTTTACCTCAAATGGTTCCGCCCCACCTATTTCGGAAAAAAGAAGCCTAAAAAATCTGCTTGAATAAAACTTCTATAAGCCGCAGGCGTTTGTCTGCGGCTTATTTTACATCATCTGCCTGTCAAGCTCTTTTTTCAGCTTTTTGATTATTTTCTTTTCAAGCCTTGAAATATAGGACTGAGAAATCCCGATAACGTCCGCCACTTCCTTCTGCGTCATCTCTCTGCCCGTTTTGAGACCAAATCTCATTTCCATAATTATCCTCTCACGCTCGGGCAGACGGCATACAGTCTCCCTCAGAACAGCTTTTTCGGCGTCGTCCTCAATGCCGCTGTTGACCGTATCATCATCAGTCCCGAGAATATCCGAAAGCAGCAGCTCGTTACCGTCCCAGTCGATGTTCAAAGGCTCGTCAATGGAAATGTCATTTTTGTGCTGGGAGGTTTTCCTCAGAAACATAAGAATTTCATTTTCAATGCATCTTGAAGCATATGTGGCAAGCTTGATATTTTTGGTGGGCGAGAAGGTGTTCACCGCCTTGATAAGCCCGATAGTTCCGATGGAAACCAGATCGTCCACACAAATACCCGTAGACTCAAATTTCTTTGCAATGTACACCACCAGCCGCAGATTGTGAACAATAAGCTGCTCTCTGCCTTTCGGTGCATCGGTGAGAAGCAGAGCGAAAGCCTCTTCCTCCTCGGATCTTGTGAGCGGGGGAGGAAGCGTTTCGGGACCGTTTATGTAAAAAACACCGTCAGATACCCCAAGAAGCTTTGCCGCAAGCTCCCTTGCCATTTCAAACAACCGCTCTGCATTTAACATAATAAACCAAATCCTTTCTGAAATATCGTTAAATTAGTATCTTCGGATTAAAAACCGCTTCGGCACAGTCATTTTCAGCTGCACCGAGAAAAACGTCTGCACGGAATATCTGTCCCGTTTCATCATTTTTCAGACAAACGTCCCGAGGACAGATAATTGCCATTATCCCCGATGATGATACGGTGGAGTATGGGATTATCCGCCATCTCTTCCCAAGAGAACCTTTGCCCACAATAACACTATTGCAGTCGGGAACCGTGTCATAAAGAGTCAGAAGAACATCTTTCGGACAAACGATAACATATTTTCCCGTGAAGCTGTCCCTGAGAATATTACCTGTATCGGCAACAGCCTTAAAGCTTGCTGTCCTGCCGCAGTCGGAAATTATCACCGTATAAGAGCCCACGGTTCCGTAATCGGATAATCGTTTATATAGCCCAATGCAGACATAAGCCGCAATTGAGGTTATCACCAGAGCAGGCATTGAAAAATCTGCATATATAACACCGTTTCGAGAAGTAATGAACCGTCCTCCCGTGAGATAAGCAAGTCCCGTTCCAAGCCCTCCGAAAATGAAAGCGCAAAGGTAAAAAATGACCATTTTTCTGAAAAAATTGCCCATATTTTCAAAGCCGAAAGCGAAAAAAACAATGAGAGCCGAGGAAATAATCTTAATTGGCACAAGAAAAAAAGAAAGGCTTTTCGGAAGAAATATCGCCAGAGAAAAAAGACTTCCCACCACTGCCGCTAATATCCCTCTGCCTGTTTTAAGAGGACTGTGAGTGATAGCCGCCGCCGACTTTATCAGCAGAAAATCCACGTAAATATTTGTAATAATAAGAATATCCGCATATATGTACATAAAAGAACCTTCTCCGTCCAAGCTTCATGAATAAATTATATCATTGCCCGTGTAAAGCTTTTGTCGAAATGATGCAGGGAGAAAATAGTCTCTATGGAATAAAATTATAATAAAATCCGTGTTGACTTTTAATTATGTTTGTGTTATAATTTTTAATGAGCGTTTAAAGAGATATAGCAAGGGTGCTTTACTTCGGGGAGATTTCTTCGGTATAATGCACCCTTTAAATATCATAATTTACAATAAAAGGTCAATGCCTAAAAAATATAGAAAGGATCTAACTGATATGTCCGTAAAAATAGGAGGAGTAAGACTGCCGCATCATAAATCCACGGAAAATATAGCGACCGTCGATTTCCCTCTGCCAAAAAAGCTTGTGCTGCCCATGGCACAGTGTATGGGCGCACCCTGTACACCTCTTGTTAAAAAAGGGGACGAGGTCACTGTTGGAATGAAAATAGGTGATTCTGATAAGCCCATGTCAGTCCCTGTCCATTCACCCGCCTCGGGAAAGGTATCGGATATCACCGACTGGAGACTGTCAAACGGTTCGTGCTGCAAAGCTGTAGTGATCGAAACAGACGGACTTCAGACCCCCTGTCCCGACATAAAGCCCCCGGTCATTACCGACAGAAAGAGCTTCCTTGCAGCAGTCAGAGAAAGCGGTTGCTGCGGACTTGGCGGCGCAGGCTTTCCAACTCATATAAAGCTTGGATTTGACCCTCAGAAAACTCCCATAGATACACTTCTTGTGAACGGAGCCGAGTGCGAGCCGTATATCACCTCCGATTACCGTGAATTTATTGAAGCCCCCAAGGACGTGATCGACGGCATTTCTTATATAATGAAAGAGCTTAATATTCCAAAATGCAAAATAGGCATAGAAGCAAATAAGCCCAAAGCCATTGCAGATATGAAAAAACGAACCGCAGGAAATGCGAATATCGAAGTGGTATCTCTACCTTCGACATACCCACAGGGCGCAGAAAAGGTGCTTATCTACACCGCCACAGGCAGGGTAGTAGCTGAAGGCGAGCTTCCCGCTCATCGGGGCGTTATCGTGATGAACGTCTCAACTATAGCTTTCCTTATAAGATATATCCGCACAGGAGTGCCCCTTATAAGCAAGCGCCTTACCATAGACGGCACAGCAGTTACCAAAAACAGCGGCAACTATCGTGTTCTTGTGGGAACTCCCGCCGCTGAACTGCTTGAATACTGCGGAGCCGCCGATTATGATAAAGTTCTCTACGGCGGCCCTATGATGGGAATGGCACTTGACAGTGCCGACCGCCCCGTTATCAAGGTAAACAACGCTATCCTTGCATTTAAGGATATCCCCGAAACAAAAACCACCCCCTGTATACGCTGCGGAAGATGCGTCCGTGCCTGTCCCGTAAAGCTCATGCCCGTAAGCCTTGAGAGCGCATATGACAGGGGAGATACCGCAGAGCTTGAACGACTTAAAGTTAAACTTTGCATAAACTGCGGCTGCTGCTCCTATGTCTGCCCCGCAAACAGGCGGCTTGCGGAGAAAAATCAGCTTGCCAAGGGGCTTCTGATGAATGCAGCAAAGCGAAAATAAGCAAATTTCCATTGAAAGGATCTGAATATACGTGAGCCTTAATGTGTCTCCCTTACCCCATATCCACGACAATATAAGCACCCGCAAGGTAATGCTGATGGTCATAATCGCTCTTATGCCCGCCTGCATAGCAGGAGTGATAATTTTCGGACCAATGGCGCTTTTAAATCTTGCTGTCTGTACCGTTTCCTGCGTGTTTTTCGAGTATATCCTCAGACGGATAATGAAAAAGCCCCAGACCATATCCGACCTGTCCGCAGTCGTAACTGGACTTCTTCTCGGAATGAACCTCCCTCCTGCAATAAATCCGCTTTTCGGCGTGATAGGCTCCTTTGTGGCTATCGGCATAACAAAGCAGCTTTTCGGCGGCATAGGTCAGAACTTCGCAAACCCCGCCATTGTGGGCAGAATTGTCCTTATGCTCTCCTTTACGGGGCATATGTCGACCTGGATCGCCCCCTTTTATTATAAGAATACCGCCGATGCAGTGACGACCGCAACCCCTCTTGTAACAAAGGACGCCGATTATCTCTCGCTGTTCCTCGGAACCACAGGAGGCTGTATCGGTGAGACCTGCGCCCTTGCCCTTATCATAGGCGGATTATTTCTTATGATAACAAGGATAATCACCCCTCACGCTCCCTTTGCATTTATCGGAACAGTCGCTCTCCTCACATTTCTTGCAGGAGACGACCCCCTTTATGCCATACTCTCGGGCGGACTTATGCTTGGCGCATTCTTTATGGCGACCGATTACGCCACCACCCCCCTCACAGGAAAAGGCAAGCTTATTTTCGGCATAGGCTGCGGAATACTCACCTTTGCCATAAGAAAATTCGGCAGCTACCCCGAGGGCGTATCATTCTCAATACTGCTTATGAACCTGCTTGTACCCTATATCGACAGGCTTTGCGAGCTAAGACCCGTAGGCGCAAAAAAGCCTGAAAAGGAGGGCGCAAAGGTATGACAACGAAAGAAAAAATTATGCCCCCTCTCGTCCTCACGCTAATATGCGTCATATCCTCGGCACTTCTTGTGTTTGCCTACAACCTTACCTATGTGGACACCACAGGAATAATAACAGATAAGCTTTCCGAAGGACTTACGGAAATTTACGGCACCTCAGGCGGCTTTGAAATGCTCATAAACGATGACGGAACAGTAAAAACCTTTGATGGCGTGACCTCTGTCATAGACAACGGCAGCGGCAAGACCGCCTTTGAGATAACCGCCGACGGATATTCCAAAGGAGGACTTCATCTTCTCATAGGCTTTGATGAAAGCGGAGCAGTCTGCGGGATCTCCGTCCTCACCATCGGCGAGACCCCTGGACTTGGAACCAAGGTGCAGGACAGCACATATCTTGACAGCTTCAAGGGCATAACCTCCCCGGATTTTCAGGTTGACGGCATAACAGGAGCCACATATTCCTCAAAGGGAATGAACAAAGCGGTGGAGACAGCCGTAAATGCCTACTCTCAGCTAAAGGAGGAACAGGGAAATGGCTGAAAACAGTAACCTCAAGGAATTTACCAAAGGCATAATCAAGGAAAACCCCACCCTTGTGACCCTGCTGGGAATGTGTCCCACCCTTGCAGTAACAACCATGGCAGAAAACGGCTTAGGAATGGGCATAGCCACTACCTTTGTCCTTGTCTGCTCAAATGCGGTGGTGTCGCTTCTTAAAAACGTTATCCCAAAAGCAGTAAGACTGCCCTGCTTCATCGTAATAATCGCAAGCTTTGTTACTCTCATAGAATTTCTGATGAAGGGCTATGTTCCTGCACTTTACGACAGCTTGGGACTTTTCCTTTCCCTCATAACCGTTAACTGCATAATCCTTGGAAGAGCGGAAGCCTTTGCATCGAAAAATAAGCTTATTCCCTCTATCCTCGACGGACTTGGAATGGGCATAGGCTTCACCCTCGCCCTTTTCCTGATGGGCTCCTTCCGTGAGATACTGGGCACAGGCAAATGGCTGGGCATCGACCTTCACATTTCCGACCCTATGACCATATTCATAATGCCCGCAGGCGGATTTTTCGTCCTGGGCTGTATAATTGCAATTGTGAATAAGCTTGCAAACCGCAAGCCCCCTCAGCAGATAGGCTGCGCAGGCTGTCCCTGCGCCGACAGC
>JAGAJF010000061.1 GCA_017829005.1 Oscillospiraceae bacterium
ATCAAATATTCAGATCGTGATAGCCTTTCGTGATCATTGTAATCAATCCCTTTCGGAATAATTTCAAGTCCTGCCGCTGCCTTTCGGCAATCTGCGGTGAAGCTTAATTACTTGTCGGACTCACTCCCTTGATTTAATTATTAAATATTCAGATCGTGATAGCCTTTCGTGATCATTGTAATCAATCCCTTTCGGAATAATTTCAAGTCCTGCCGCTGCCTTTCGGCAATCTGCGGTAAAGCTTAACTACCTGTCGGACTCACTCCAATCCTACGAAATTTTAAGATAATACCTCATTTTCATAGCGATCAACCCTTTCGGATTTTAAGCTGCCGCCTTAAACTGTCACTGCCGACCGGGGGAAGAACGTCCCGGCACCTGCGGACGGCGGAGCCGATAAGCTTAACTGTCACCTGTCTGAGCTGTCATTTAAGTCCGAAAAAAATTCCCTTTACTCCATCGGAATTATCCCTTTCATCTTGATCTTGGGAATGTCCGTCACAGTAAAGAGAGTATAAAAACACCGCATATCATTCTGTGATGATTGCGGCTCGTAACATTTTTGACCTTTAAGACTTTGAAAAACCATTCGTTTTATAAATCGGAGTGAGTGGCGCAAGCCACATTACCTTTAAACTCCCTGTTAGTTTTTCTCAAAAGTCCTGCCGTATAAACGAGCCGCTGTGGGATACAACCCTTGACATTCCCTTAGAAAACTGCTGCTCAGTAACGTCTGCCATCGGACTCGCCTTCCTTTCCAAACTTCTTTGCAGGATACTTTACTTTGAAAGCCTGCTGTTCTTGGGATCCGGGAAACCCTTCAGCCCTTCGGCTTACTTTCTTGGTCTTTCCCTTTCCTTGATAATAATATACCACACTCTTTAGCAAAAGTCAATAGTTTTTTGAATAAAATAGTGCATATCTTTTGTGCATAATTTTTATGAATTTTCAATATTGACATTTTGAGTAAATAGTGGTAAAATAAAAATGTTGAGACGTCTTACGGCAGGTATTTTCCGGCAGTATTGCCCGAATATTCCCATCATAAGGCGCATATACAATAATAACAATAACAGGAGGTTTCGGAAATGGCTGAAAATTTTGAAGATATGGGCGCTGATCTCTACACCTTAGTTGATGAAGAGGGCGTTGAGCAGACCTTCGAGCTTATGGACACCTATGAGACCGATGAGGGCGAGCTGTATTATGCTCTTGTTCCTTATTACGAAAATCCCGAGGATATGGTCGAGGCTGACACCGAGCTTGTTATTCTCCGCAGCGAGGAAGATGAAAACGGCGAGGAAACCCTCGCTTCCATTGACGATGACGCCGAGTACGAGAGGATCGGTCAGATCTTTATGGACAGACTTTCCGAGACCTACGAGGAATAATATCGTTTTTATAGTATTTCTACAAATTTCGAGGTGCAAAATTAACAGAAATTTCTATTGATTTTTCATTTCGTTTGTGATATACTACAATTACAGAAAGAATTCTGCCTTGACCGATAAAGTGTGGTTTTATAATCCAACACTTTTATTTAGGGATTCAGTCTCCTTCGGCGGATTGCAGACCTCCCGCCGCATTAGATGTGCGGACCAACGGACGCAGGGAGCGTGAAAACGAAGGGCTGTTGCCCACCTGCTTTGTGCGGGTTTTATTCGCCACATGGCGGCAAGGCGGTATTTATTGAATACTGTACAGCCCCGGCTTTTTGCCGAGGCTGTTTTTTTGTTACGATATAAATATGCCCATCTCCATATAACGGGATGGGCATTTATACTAATACATCAGCTTTTTCAGATTTCTGTCAGACATAAAGGTGGACGCATTGTATAAAAACATCACCTTGTCATAATCGGATACATCAATTATATCCTTATATGACATCTGAATGTAGCGCAGGTCAACCATTGTTATCTCGCTGAAATGCTCGGTCATAAAGGGTACGAAGCAATGGGCATAGCTGTCCTTGAAAACAAGCAGCTTTCCTCCCTCGTTTTCTGTGCGGACAGTGACCATGGGCTGATTGGTGCCGAAAAATGTGCTGTACTTGTCCTTCACCTCAAGATACTCTCTGAAATACATTCCTTCGTGCAGCTCAGGCTCTGCACCAAATGTGGAATATATCTCCACCTCAGGCTCCTCTCCCCTGTCCGCAGGGAGCCACAGGTCTATGCTGTCGGGCTCTATTCCCTCGTAAAGCACTTTGGAATAGAATGTCCCCTTAAAGGAGTCGGAGGCGTGGTCGATATCATAGCTGCCCTCGGTAAGGGGCATTATATCCATCTTTCTTGCGGCGGCAAGATAGGCAAGAAATGCGCCCCGGGTCGTCCAGTGGTGGTCTGTTCTGTAGTAGATATAGCTGTCCTTGTTTGCGCTGAGGGTGGAGTACACGTCAATGGGAACTGCGCTGCCCTCAAGCTGGGCATATACCCCGTTAATAAACGCCTGCTGGTCAGGGTTCGGGGCATTGGCAGGCAGCTCGTTTTTATAAATTTCCGCCTGGGTGGGAACTATCATCACATATGGGGCGATATGGTTATCCTTTGCAAACTGTTTTATTCCGTCAATGCTTTTCTGCACCTCTTCCATATCGGGCTCGGGTATCTTCTCAACCAGCCTGTTTTCAAGGATATAGATGTCGTTGCGCTCTTTTTTTCCCGTAAGAAGCTCGGCGGCGGTCTTTGCGGCTATCCAGCCGTCATGACCTGCGAAATGGTCGGAAACATAGTCCTCCACTCCGCTTGTGAATTTGCCGCTGTAGATGTTCTTGCCCGTAAGCTGTGGGAAATCAGCAAGCTTTCTGTTCTGAGTCTCCGAAAAGCTTTCCTTTTCGGAAAATACCGTAGCAAGCCCAAGTCCTGTGAGAATGCCGAAAAACAGCAGTACTGTGACGATCGAGGTTATGACCTCCGTGCTGCGGGCTTTTTCGGCAGCCGAACGGGTCTTTGCGGTTTTATTTTTGCTCATATGCCTTCACCCTTTAAAATCTGAAATACAAAAACGGATTGTAGGAAGCGTCCACAAGATAGGCGGTGCAGAGAAGCAGTCCGCCCGTTACGAGAACGGTGGTGGATATCGCTTTGAAGCTCCTGCTTTTTTCTCCTGCGTACTCCGCTATCCTGCTGCCGATGCCACCCGAAATGAGTATGCACATCACAAGAAGGAAGCAGTTTGAAACGAGAGTGTATTTGAAATATCCGTCAACTGCCGCTCCCCCTGCGCCGAACATTGCGGCTATGAACCGTCCTGCGTCCGAAAGGGTGTCCGTATCGAAAAGCACCCAGCCGAACACTGCCGCAAGGAAGGTGTAGAGCAT
>JAGAJF010000006.1 GCA_017829005.1 Oscillospiraceae bacterium
ACGCATCAAACTTAAGCTTGATGGGCTATCTCCTGTCGATTACAGACACAAAGTTGCATAACAAAAGCGACCAAAATCGCTTCTGGTCGCTTTGTATAATTATTCATGAAAAACTTTGTCTAACTTTTTGGGGTCAATTCAGATCGTGCCGGCTTTTTTATATATTGAAAACAAGAATAAAAAAATTATTACTTCATAAATACAAACTCTTTCAGCTCGAACAGACTTCTGTCCTTGAAATAATCTGCCGTCCAGCCGTGATAATCCGTTGATATCTTAAAATACACTGCGTGCCTGCCCGTAACAGCCTTTACAACAGTCTTTACAATGCCGCTGTCCTGACCCATATCACAGACACCGATCTCCTCATCATCGGCAAAAATGTGCATATGACAATTGCAGCCTGTTCCGTTTATTTTAGCCGCAAATTCCATTGTTTTGCTCGAGAAGTCCTCTCCGAAATCATAATATTTGTATCCGATAACATCACCGTCGTGAATGTTCATTATTACCCGTTCAAATATATTTCTTTCGGTAATGAACGCCTTGCCCTTCAGAACGCAGGCAATATCCGCAGGAGTTATCTCATAGGGATTCAAACTGTCCGCAAATCCGAGAGATGTGGGTTCAACAGGTGGGATAGTACCATCGGGAAGTATCTCGATTTTCTCCACACAGCCACGTCTGGACATAATGGTGCCGTTGGTCATTCTGTGATAAAAAACATACCACTGGCCGTTTATGCAGGCAACAGAGCCATGATCGTTTCCGCCGGGATAATCTTCTCCGCTGTCAATGATATATCCCCTGTAGGTATACGGTCCTGTGGGACTGTCGGAAGTAGCATATGCAAGCCTGCTGCAATGCTTTGGAGAGTATATCATATAATAAGTGCCGTTTATTTTTCTGGGTGAGCAGGCTTCAAAGAAAAGGGAATCCTCTTCGCTGAAATTGCCTTTTTCGGTGGGTTCACAGGGAATAAAATGCTCTATGCAGGTATTGTCCAGCACTTCGTACATATTGTCGCTGTTAAGCTCTGCGAGGAATGATTTAAGATATCCGCAGTATAAATACGTGCGTCCGTCATCGTCCACAAGCACGCCGGGGTCAATAAAAATACCGCCGCAGCATATTTCATCGGGTATGGTATATTTATATTTTGACACGAGCGTAAAGGGACCTTCGGGTCTTTCGCTTACGGCAACGCAGCCCTTTGAATTTGCAATATATGCGTAAAGATAGTATTTCCCGTCCTTTCCGCATACAACATCGGGAGCAAAAAGTCTGGAATCTTCTGTGCCCCAGTCAATGTCGGAAGGGTGATCTCTGTCAGCGGCGGTGTGGAAGATATCGCCGTGGCATACCCACTTGGTCGGGTCGGAAACAGGTGCGCTCCAGCACTTTAAAACATAGTCGCAGAACTCGTCTGCACCTGCAGAGTCGTGGGAGCCGTAAATATAAATTCTGTCCCCGAAAACTCTCGGTTCACCGTCGGGAATATATTCCCACCTTGGAAGATATGGATTCATAATTTAACGTCCTTTCTGATTGTTTTTTTCTTAAAAAACTATCCCCCGCAAGCTACTGCCTGGGAGGATAATTTTTTTAGGAGAAGAAAAAAGAAATGAAGTGAAGTGAACGCAGTTAAAATTTCAGTGATATTAAACCACAATAAATATCACTTTATTATGAAGGTGTTTACTGTAATTACATTATAGCTTATTAAGCCAAATGCTTCCAATCATAAATTGCGTTGTGTATATAGATTTTTGCGCAAATGAAACTTCTTATTATTTGAAGATCACCTGGAAAAGGTCATACAGATGAGGCTTAACGCTTGTATGGTCATGTCCTGTGCCATGAAGGACCTTTACTGTATGCTCCACACCGTTATCTTCAAGCAGCTTGCAGTAGCTTGCGGGAGAATCCGCAACTACACCGTCACTGTCTGAATATGTGATATACACAAGCCTCGGCTCACTGCCTTCAGTAACAGAAAGCTCACTTTCCTCTATCTGTCCCGGGTGCATTGGTGAACCGGGTATCTCAACAAGTCCCGGCGCAGGGCATACCGCACCCACATAAGAAAACAGATCGGGGCGTGTGAAGCCGATAAACAGCGATTCTCTGCCGCCCATTGAAAAACCTGTAATAGCTGTATTCTCCCTGCCCTTTTTAACGAAATAATTCTCCTCAATAAAGGGCATAAGATCAGTGGTAAGATCGTTTATGAAGTTGTCATAGGCAAGTGAATTCTCCAAGTCCATACCCGTACATCGGGGCATTTCCTTGCTGGTGAAAATGTATGGCAGAACTACAATCATTTCCTCAGCCTTGCCTTCCGAATAAAGCTCGGTGAGCATTTTGGGAATTCCCACAACATCTCTTGCCATCCATTGCTCAGTATCCCAGAAGCCGTGAAGTATGTACAGAACAGGATATTCCTTATCCTCACTATAGTTGGGAGGAAGCAGGATATTCACGCCTGTTTCACGTCCTGCCGTATTTGAAAAATAGCTTTTGTATTCAAATGTACCGTAAGGCTCCACAGCTGCTTCAGCATATTCAGACTCAGCTATGGTCTTTGATGCCCATTCAAAATAGCTTTCCTCGGAAGAAGTTGTTTCTGCGGATGTCTCCTGTTCGGTTTCATTGACTGTAATTTCAGACGATGCAGTGGTCTCGCTCACGTCTGCTGACGGATTTCCGCAGGCTGCAAAGCCGCCAATTGCCATTATCATTGATATAATAATTTTTGCTGTTTTCATATTTTTTTCCTTTACGATATTTTGCAATGAATAAAATTGCTGTTTTTATATATTAGCACATCATATGTTTTAAAACAAGAAATTTTTTGCGATTAAATACGAGATGATAATCATTTTATAGCAATATGAAAATTATCCGTTTACTTTTGTTTAACAGTCATTGTAATGTCAAGAGATATTTTCGGAAGAGGCAGTCTGTATTTCTCATTCAGAGCAGGACCGCAGCTTGCAGAGCCTACTCCTGCCATCATAGCATCTGCACAGATAACATTGCTGCCGCATTTTACAAGCTCATAGTTATGTCGTTTTTCCGCAAGCTCCTCCTCGGTATATTCGGAAGCATTAAAGGAAAAACCGGCGGAGGATGTGAATGTGACAGACCTGTCGGGACTGCAGACAGTCATATATTTGCAGCCGAAATGAGATGAATTTTCCTGAGGTCTGATATAGTCCTCATGCATATGGGCAATATCGCAGTCAAATTTACCCATATAGGAAGCCTGATGCTTGTCCGAATAGCTTTCATAGGGACCATAACCGAAATAGCTGACACGCCCGAACTCCTTCGGCATAAAAAACCTTATTCCGAAACGGGGAAGGAATGTTACTTTATTTGATGTCTCCGCCTCACATTTTATGTTCAGAACACCGTTTCCGTCAATGGTGTAGACCACTTCCCCTTTTGCAAAGGGCTGATACATATTCCAGCCGAAGGACTGCTTTACCGATATTTTTACAGTATTATTTTCCTGCTCCGTTTTTATGCTGTATATCTTGGTGTCATAATCGTGAAGATGCGCTCTGTACCAGTCGCCCTTCATTGTATCATTGTCTGTGGGAGCGCGGAAGAAATTGAATTTGATAGGAGCATCAAGCAGCTCTTTTCCGCCTGTTAAAACAGAATCAAAATATCCGATGAGCTTATTAAATCTGAATGTGTTTTTTTGAGCGGTGATTATTATTTCAGCAGGATCTTCCGAAACTTTGGGAGCAAAGTCCGATACGGAAAGCGGATCACAGCTTGTTTCATTGAGACAGATCTGGTCAAAGCAAACCTCATAGCCCTTTTCACAATAGCTTGTATTTGTTTTCGACTTGAAAATAAAACGGATATACACATTCTTGTGGGCGGGGATTTTTCCAATGTCCAACTGAATTTTACTTTCACTCATAGGAGCAATATGGGGAATAAAGCTGCCTGTTTTGATAACATCTCCATCAGCAGTTATCTCAAAATATCCATCAAGAATATCAGCGGCATTTTCAAATGCAAGAAAGCTTTTTATTATAAATCCGCCTGCATTTCCTTTTTTCAGAACTCTCACAGGACGATATACCTGCTTTACCTCAAGAAGCCCCGTATGAGGTGTTCTGTCGGGATAACAAAGACCGTCCATACAGAAATTGCCGTCATTGTGACGTTCACCGAAATCACCGCCGTAGCCGTATTTGATTTTTCCGTCTGAGGTCTTTCCCTGAGGCAAAGCATGATCGCACCACTCCCAGACAAGACCGCCTATATAGCGTTCGCTGCTGAAAAACACATCATGGTATTCCTCAAGATCGCCGGGACCGTTGCCCATTGCATGGCAGTATTCGCAAAGAATAAGCGGCCGTTTTTCATCGGGCTTTTCAAGGAAATCGAGCATTCCCTTAATATCCCAGTACATTCCCGAAACCATATCAAGATCATCGGTGGGTGTGTTATCAAGAGTGTGAGTGCTTTCGTAATGCACAAGCCTTGTATCATCAAGGGATTTGATAAGCCTTGCACCCTCTCGGAAATTTTCTCCGTAACCGCTTTCATTTCCAAGTGACCAGAAAATTACGCAGGGACGGTTGATATCACGAGAAACAAGCAGTCTTTCTCTGTCAAGAATTGCATTTTTAAACAGCTCGTCACTTGCAAGGAGAGCAATTCCGTTGTAGCTGTTTTCACAGCTCCATTTGAGATCATTATATACATCAACGCAGCCATGAGATTCGCAGTCGGCTTCATCAATTACATACAGACCGTATTCATCGCAAAGCTGATAAAATCTCGGAGCATTGGGATAATGAGACGTCCTGACGGCATTGATGTTGTGCTTTTTCATAAGCTCGATATCCATCCGCATCTGCTTTTCGCTTGCGTAATATCCCGTATCGGGATAGCTGTCGTGACGGTTAACGCCCATAATTTTAAGAGGAACACCGTTCAGCTTAACAACTCCCTTATCAATACAAATGCTTCTAAAGCCCACCCTTTCACCGATGATCTCATTTTTCGCAAGTATTGTGAGGTCATACAGATAGGGCTTTTCGGCAGACCATAAAGCAGGTGAACTTACTTCAAATGAACGCTTTTCGCCCGCATTTATTTTTGCGTTTATAACAGTTCTGCCGTCTCTGTCGGAAAGGGTTATTTCCGCATCTGCACCCGCAAGCTCTATCTCAAAAGCAGCGGACGAATTATCAGCGTTTAATATAGTTTTTATGCAAAAATTCTCAAGGCGTTTTTCAGGACGTGATACCACATACACATCACGGAAAATTCCCGAAAGACGAATTTTGTCCTGATCCTCAAGATATGTTCCGTCGCACCATTTCAGAACAGCTGCGGTAATTTTATTCTCGCCGCTTTCAAGCATATCGGTGATATCAAACTCGCTTGTGTGATGGGACACCTGAGAATATCCCGCAAAGTGATCGTTTATGTACAGATAAATGCAGCTGTCCACGCCCTCAAATGTCAGTATTTTTCTCATTCCGTCATCGGAATGAATATATTTTCTCTGATATATTCCCACAGGAATGTTGTCGGGAACATAGGGCGGATCGAAGGGAATGGGATATACAACATTTGTATATTGAGACTTGTCATATCCATGCAGCTGCCAGTTTGAGGGAACGGGTATCTTATGGGAAAATGACATATTTATAAAATCATCATCAAGGGAAATTATGCTGTCATAATATTTAAAATCCCATTCTCCGTTCAGCATTTCGATCCGTTCCGAGTTTTCTCTGTCGGCAAAAGGGTTCTGCCCATTTGCAAACGGAATGAAATATGCGTGGTCAGGTAATGTGCCTATATGAAGCTTTTCGGGGTCTTCATGAAAGGTCATAGAGCTTTTGGGTGAGCCTGCTTTTGCAAGTAACGAGATATTCATATATTTATTCTCCTTTATAAATTCCTATAAATGATAATGTGGGTTCTGTCCTTGAATCGGTAATGTTTATTCTCAAGCCTTGGGTTTTGATATTTTCAAGTCTGATTATCCTTTTGTAGCCGATAACGGTGTTTTCGTATATTTTCTCAAAGCTGCCGTCTATAAGAGCCTCAACGCTGAAATGCTCCACACGCTGACTTTTCCTGATATTTTCCTTGAGAACTATATGCCCGATATTTACGGGAGAATTCCATTTTACAGTAATAACGGCAGACGGTGTATCTGCAATGAAAAAGTCATCATAGCTGTCGGAAAGTATCTTTGATTTTATATCTGTTCCGTTATATGTAACGTCTGCTGTTCCGGTGATATTTTCGGCAAACGCTTTCCTTAGATGATCGCCTATCTCCCCGAGCCGCTTGACATCATTCTCGTGGAAAAGTCCCTCATTTGTTGGGGGAATATTCAAAAGAAATGTTGCATTTGCGCCGACGGAATTATAATAAATATTTATCAGCTCACTAAGGGGACGCACCTTGTCATTTTCGCTCTCATGCCAGAACCAGCCGGGACGGATAGATGTATTCACCTCGGCAGGATACCATACAAGCTCGCTCTCATTTTCAAGTATTTCACGGCTGCCAAGATCTTCGTCCCATGCGGATATTTTTCTCTGCCTGAACTTATCGTTATCCTCCTGCTGGCTGTTTTCCGCAATTTTTTCCGTATCTCTTGTGCGTGCGGGAACAACGCTCCATTCAGCTTTTCTTGTATGTCCCGCCTCATTGCCGCACCATCGCACATCGGGTCCGCAGACATTTATGCAGGCATCGGGCTGCAGCGCACGGATAATTTTATAATATCTGCCCCAGTCGTAATACTGTTTTTTGCCGTTGGGAACTTCGCCGCAGGCTCCGTCAAACCATACGGAAAAAACATTGCCGTAATTTGTAAGCAGCTCGGTGAGCTGACCGATAAAATAATCATCATAATCCTTTCCGCTGCCGTAGAGCGGAGAATGTCTGTCCCATGGCGATAGGTAAACGCCGAATTTGATACCGTATTTTTGACAGGCATCGGATACCTCACGAACGATATCACGTCCAAACGGACTGTACTCCACGGTATGCTCCGTCAGTCTGCTGTGCCAGAGGCAGAAGCCGTCGTGGTGCTTGCAGGTAAGTATCAGACCCTTCATTCCCGCTGATACAACTGCTTTTACCCATTGCTCCGCATCAAGCTTAACGGGGTCAAATATCTCGGGAGATTCCGTTCCGCTTCCCCATTCCCGATCTGTAAACGTATTGACTGTGAAATGAACGAATGCGTAAAATTCTGTCTGCTGAAATTTTATCTGCCGCTCGTGGGGAACTATTTTCGCAAGCTTTTTATCTATGACCATAAGCACCCTCCGTATAATTTTTTCTTTTATTATACACGCACTTGACATTAAGGTCAATAAATGATATTATCATAATATAACAATATGAATATGAGGGTGAACTTTTTTTGTTTTTCTGTGATTATCCCATACTGCGTACCGAAAAGGAGCTGCCGCTGTTTCTTGTGAATATGGGACAGCAGCATTGTCAGGACCATATTACAAGACCCGATGGATATCCCTGTCCGCAGATATTATTCTGCACAAAGGGCAGCGGAACGCTTCTTCTGGACGGAGATGTAATACCCGTTCCGCCTTTTACAGCTATTTATATGCCTGCACATTATCCCCACGAGTATTACCCCGACGGTGATGTGTGGGATATCCACTGGGTAGTGCCGTCAGGGTATGCCTCAGAAGATATTCTGAAGCATTTCGGATTTTATGAGCCGAAGATATTTGAGCTGAAAGAGGTAAAAATGCTTGAGCATATTTTCAGAAAAATGCATGAAGCAATTCGGGCGGACAGCGTTTTCGGCAATTACAGAGCCTCGGGGTATTTATACGATTTTCTCATTGAGCTTTATCATCTCACCTCCTCATCGGGAGTGTCGGGAGCACCAAACTCTGCTCTTATGAAAGCTGTAGATCATATCAACTTTAACTTTGCTTCACAAATAACAATGGACGATCTGTGCGCTGTGTCGGGGGTATCAAAGCAATATCTATGCCTGCTTTTCAGACAAAATCTCAGTACACGTCCTATGGAATATATCGCCAAGCGCCGCATACAGGCGGCAAAGGAGCTGCTTACAGGGTCGGACAGATCAATTGAAGAAATAGCTGAGGAAACAGGCTTCTGCGGCAGCAGCTATTTCTGCAAGCTTTTCAAGAGGTATGAAGGTATCACACCTTCTCAGTTCAGAAATGTATAATAAATGCATGAGCTCAACAGCCGCAAGCCCGGCAGTTGGACAGATTATTGTTCCTCGAAATTTTCACCCCAATAGGATATGGTGAAATATGTATCTTCAACTTCGATATTGTTATAGTTAAGATGGGTCAGATAATATGCATCTTTTTTATTTTCAGCAGGTCTGAAGCCGTATGGATTTTCCCCTTCTATATCAAGCCCGTTTAAAAAGTCCTGATTTGCGTAAAAGGCGACTTCTTTCACCTGCGCCTCACCTATGGGCTTGCCCGGGGTGATAAGAAGCTCTGCATATATATTCTGCTTCTCGCCGAAACGGATATATCCGCTTGTGCTGTACACCCCATATTCATTAAAATAACTGCAGTTCTTTTGGTAATAATCAAAATATGCGTCGTCTCCGAATTCGTTCATAAGCACATTCAGTGTGCAGGGGAGCTGCAGCGGTTCGTCCACTAAAATTATGCTGTTCATGATCTCAAGGAATTCCTCATTCTTTTCGGGGAGAGGAATGTACTCCATTTCGCTGTTGGCTGTATCCTCTTCAACGGAATAATCCTTTGGCAGATATATATTTTCCGTATACAGCGATAATTGACGGTCATATTCATCGGCGATGTTTTCGCTGTCATTATCCCTGTACCTAAGCTGCCATATACAGTTGTCGGATTCACGAAGCAGCATTCTGTAAACTCCGTCATCGGTGTCAGCCATGAAACCCGTATAACCGTATTCGTCGGAATCATATCCGTATATGCGGTTTATCTCACGTATATCCGCATTGTTAACGTCTATTCCCCCTACAATTATCTGGGGGAAATATTCATTGGTATCACTGCGGAAAGTGATCGTGTTAATGATGGCATCTTCGTCAACTCCGGGGCAGTCGCTTAGAAAAAATGCTGTTGCTATAGGGCAATCTTTATAGATCAGTGTCAGAGTTCCGCTGTATATGCCGGGCACATTCTCTTCCACGCCGGCTGAGATAAGCGAATATCCGAAATCATCTGAAAGATCTCCAATTCTTATGGGAAAGGGGTACTCCTTGCCGTCAATTACTACGCTGTCAAGCATATCGGCGGTAAGCTCCCCCGGTTCCTTCGGAAGGGTGACAGTTTCCTTTGAAAAAGGCTCCAAGGTGGTGTCAGTGATCTTCTTGGAATTTTTTGAAGCGTCAATGCGGGTCGAGGTCATTACTGCCATACCCTCGCCCGAGCGGAGCACCGAGTAGCCCGACACAAATATGACCGTCATAAGCGTTACGGCTATTGTGCAAAAACCAAAATTTTTCATTTGTATGACCATTCCTTTCTGCGAGTTTGATAATCTTTGATTTCAAACTATAGCCACCCTTAATTTACACCCATGTCTGCTGTGGTGAGCGTAACCGAAAATGCATTGCAGTCAGAGCTGTTTTCATCGGTATTTAAATATTGGAACCTGATGGTCCGATCATTTTCAAGGGCATATATCATATATTCTCTTTTCTCGCACTCGCCCAGAAGCTCTGCCGCCCTGTTCATACTGAGATATCCGAATTCTCCGCCCATACGGAAAGAAAATCCGGGATTTAACAGCCATTCTGTAAAAGTAAGGGTGACTATCTGCCCCTCGCTCTGAGAACTGTTTGCGGGATACATTATTTCTGCATGAGCGGCAGTTACTCCCTCAAAATACAGATTTACATTTGCGGTTTTATAACCGTTATAGTAGCTTTTGGGAGACTGATCTTCATCAACGGTAAATCCCTCGGGCAGATCGCTTACATTCATTGGCAGTGCAAATTTTGCTCCGTATATCTCAATATCGTCAAAGCAGGATTCGGCAAATTCCTTATATTTTCCCTTGACCTTGGTGCAGGATATGAAACCGTCTGCATTGATGAAAAGGGCGGTGGAGAGCTGATTTTCTATATCATCGGGAAGATCTCGTTTATCACAGCCGCAAAGAAGTGCAGACATAGCTATTGCCATAATAAGGCAGATGAATTTATTTCGCTTCACGTTTATTCCTCCTTGTTCCGCTCTGCACGCCGTAGGTCAGAAGGTATGCGGAAAATAACGATGTGGCGGCAATGAAAATGTACAGCAGTATTGCCGTAAAACGGCTTTGAAGCATTATCGCAGGGATAACACACAGCCATACGGCAGGGGTCACAAAATATCTTCCGAGAAAGGAAAATCCTAAAACCGCTGCTGCCGATACTGCAAGCATAAGCAGAGCAAAGCCGTCTCCCTTTGCGCTTCTGAGACTTCCGATAAGGCTTCCGAAGGAAACTGCCGATATGTAGTAAAATAAATTCTCAAAAAAAGAAGCGATAAGGATATTCTGCGGAGCTGCTCCGCCTATGATGATATAGCGGTATATCTCCGCAAAGGAATAATTTGTGGATGCGTCTGTATATTCGTATATCACTGAGGTAAGCAGTGCGGCGATAAGGCACATTCCCCCCGCAGCCGCCGAAAAGGAATATATGCGGTATTTCAGCGAAACGGCATTTGATATACAGAAGGCATTATGCCTGCCGTAAAATACAATTCCGAAAACAAACAGATGGATAACTGCTAAAATATCAGCGCACACAAGCACATCAAACCTTTTTATTACTTCACTAAAAATCAAGGTAAGTGCCATCATTATCATCTGAATGACCACAAGACCGATAAGTCTCCCTCTTGCAAAGGAAAATGTGCAGAGCATTGTTGCTTTAAGTCTGTTCATACTATCGCTCCCTTTCTTTTTTCTTTAGGTATTTCGTATTTGTAGCTGCTTACAAGACGGGCAGCCGAGGCAATGCTTCCGAGCCACATCAGCATAATAAACGGGGTGGATATTATGGTACTTTCTGACATACAGAAAAGCACCATACAATATCCGAAAATAACAGGTGAAGCCATTATGTATCCTGCCAATAAGGGCAGCAGCATTATTAGCATCATAAAAGGCGCCGCAGATGAATTTTTTGAAAAAAAACCGGGTCCCACAAATACAATGCCTGAAAAAGGAACGGTAAATATCCATATGAGTACCCATATTATCATAAGGCTTGGCTTTGTAAAAATGATATTTCTTAACGAATAGCCCGTAATGAAAAATATGTGATAAATAAGGGTCAGCTTGAACAGAAACAGTAAGCCGTTTTCGGAGAGAATTCCCGTGAATGAGCGGGTAACGAAATAAAACAGCTTTTCCCAGCTGAGCATTACGGTTTTACCTTTTATGACGGAGAAATACTCCTTTACCATAGCAATATCAAACAGGGCAAGTAATACCGAAAGAAAAATTGCCGATATTGCCGCCGTAATGACTCTTTTATTCGGTGACAAATTTACCGTGGCGGAAAGTCCCGTATGCTTTCGGTACATAAAAAATCCCGTAAGAAACATAAGGAAAGCCGAATATTCATCTCCGAAGGTGGCGTCATATCTTATGTAGGATCCGTTTTTATTCACCATAACAATGGCGATAAGCATTCGGATAATTACAGCTGCCGACGCATAAAAGCCAATTGAATGAAACGCTATACCAATGCCGTTTATTATTCTGTTTTTCATTTGCGTCATTCCTTTCACGGCAGGTCGGGAGCGCCGCCTGTCAAAAAGTAGAAAAGCTTTTGCAGATTTACCGTTTCCGAGGTCAGCCCCTCGGGGATATCATCGGGAACTCCCTTTATCAGAGCCGTTTTGAAAAGGCTCATGCTTTCACAGCCTATGACCTCCTTATCGGCGGTAAAGCTGTTTACAAGCTCAGCTTTGCCTGTTACGGAGATGTATGCAGTCATAAGATTTTCCGTTTCGTCGCAGAGAAGTATCTTGCCCTTGTGGAGAATGATAACGGTGTCGATAAGATTTTGCATTTCTTCGATTATGTGGGTAGAGACCACAAAGCAGGAGCCGCTTTCGCTCATCTTCCTTGCAAGCTCTCTGTAAAATGTCTCACGCTGGTTAACGTCAATTCCCAGCACAGGCTCGTCAAGGAATATAAAATCCGCATTGGAAGCCAGCGCAAGTATCACCTTGTAGATGGTATTGTAGCCTGTGGAAAGCTTTCCCACACGTTTTTTCAGGTCAAGCCCGAAAAGCTCCGCCAGCTTTTTGGCATAATCCGTATCAAAGGAAGGGTACATTGCGGCGGTTATTGAAAAGATGGTTTTCAGCTTAAACTCGGCAGGATAGACTGCGCTGTCGCTCATGCAGAACATTCTTGAAAGCAGCATGTCGTTATTGTCCACAGGCTTTCCGTCAAGGAGTATCTTTCCGCCCTTCCTCGGACAGCGCTGCATAATTATGTTTATAAGAGTGGATTTGCCTGCGCCGTTTCTTCCCAGAAGCCCGTAGCAATGCCCCTGAATAAGTTTCAGGGAAACATCGTCAAGGACAAGGTTCTTTCCGTATTTTTTGGTTACATTTTCGATAATAAGCTCACTCATTTTCATAACCCCTTTCTGTCATTTTAAGAAGCTCGTCAGCGGATATCCCCAGCTTTTTTGCCTCGGAAACCATTGACACAATATATTTGCTGTAAAACTCGCCTTGCCTTTCGGTCCTTATCTTACTGACTGCGCCCTCAGCCACAAACATTCCCACTCCCCTTTTTTTAAAAAGTATCTCTGCGTCCACAAGCAGATTTACACTTTTGAGCACCGTGATGTGGTTTAGCTTAAAACTCACGGAAAGCTCCGCCACCGACGGTATCTGCGTATTTTCGGGAAATGAGCCTGCCAGAATTTCATCTTCAAGCCATTCCTTTAGCTTTATATAAGCAAGCTGATCGTTATTCTGAGCCATTTCGGGTCAATACTCCTATCTTGATGAGGCGGTATACTCATATATACTACTATACCACTAAAGGGATTATATCACAGCTTTTCCAAAATGTCAATAGGTAAACGCTAAAATAGGATTATTTCTATGCTGACAATGACAGGACTTCTGACTCCTGGAAAATCTGATTTTAACAATGTTAATGAATTTCGCATCAATAAAGTGTTTTACAGGCTATCTCCGGGAATAGCCTATGGTACTTCATGGGGCAAATGCAGGAAGGACTGGGGAACCGATGCGGATATTGCAGAGCTTGAAAAGAATATGGACATGATGAAAGAGCATTTTGTTGACAAAGGCATACCCGTTATCATCGGCGAATACGGCTGTCCCGTTAAAAACAAGGATGAGGATTCCATAAAAAAGTATCTTGTCAGCGTGTGCGAGGCTGCCTACGACAGGGATATGTGTCCTGTTCTCTGGGACGTTACAGACGCATTCTACAGCCGCACAAGCTGCAGCTTCAAGGACAAGGAAATACTTAAAGGTCTTATGGACGTTAAAGACTAAAAAATATAACGAAAGGAAATGTCAGTTATGTAATTCAAAAAACAGCAGCGTTATGCACAGCACTTTGCCTTACAGCTTCTATGACCGCCTGCGGAGGCAGTGCAGAAGAAGGAGACCATGGCTATCTTACAGAAGAAGAGACAACCACAGCATTTACCGTTGAGATAGTCATACTCTTACATTTATCGCAGAGTATGGCTATAATTAAAATATCAAGTGAATTTTTTTACGCAAACAGCTCCCCCGCCATATCCTTATAATACTCCGCCTGAGCCGTCCAAAGGGACTTGTAAACCCCGCCCTTGTCAAGCAGTTCTTCGTGCGAACCACGCTCTGCGATACGTCCGTCCTCCATAACGGTTATCTCATCGCAAAATCGGCAGGAGGACAGGCGGTGGGAAATGTAGATAGCTGTCCTTGTTCCCACGATACTGTTGAATTTGGTGTAAATATCGTGTTCGGAGATGGTGTCAAGCGCCGCTGTTGGCTCGTCAAGGACAATGAACGGTGAGCCTTTGTATATCGCCCTCGCAAGACAGAGCTTCTGGGCTTCTCCGCCGGAAATTTCTACGCCGTTCTCGTCAAAATCCTTGTACAGACAGGTTTCAATGCCCTTATCCATTGTATCAAGACGTTCACCTAAGCCCGCACGGATAACGCAGTCAGTCACACGGTCGCTGTCATATTCCGTATCGGCGGCAACATTCTCCGCAAGGCTGAACGAAAACAGCTTGCTGTCCTGAAACACCACCGAGAACAGCGCCATATACTCCTCGTACTTGTACTTTTTTATATCAATACCGTTGAGGGTTATCTCCCCCTCGGTAGGGTCATACAGCCGGCAAAGCAGCTTTACCAGCGTGGACTTTCCGCAGCCGTTCTTGCCCACAAGTGCCATTTTCTCTCCGATACGCCATTTCAGATTTATGTCCTTCAGCACATAGTCCTCGCTGTCGGGATATTTGAAATAAACGTGCTTGAACTCAAACTCGTACTCGTTATCGTCACGCTTTTCGGTGGGGATAGTACCCATATATTTTTCGTCGGGGATATCAAGAAAGTCGAAAAGCTGCTTCCACATCTGCGATTTTGTAAGCAGGCTGCTGAAATTCTTCGACACATTTTCCAATGCGTACTGGATCCTTGTAAAATACATAACAAAGGCAACAACCTCGCCCGCTGTCATAGCACCGTTTACTGCACGAAATATCGCAAAAGCATACAGAATAAGATATGCAACAATATCAATGGAATTCATAACAATATCCCATTTTGTTACATTAGCATAGCATCTACGGTATATTTTCATAATAATGCTATGAGCTTTCCAATGCTTATCCTCAATAAGCTGCTGTTCATTGTAAAGGCGTATGCTTTTGCCGTTGCGGTAGTTATATGCTGTGAAATTACGGCAGAAGGTTCGTTCTCTGTCTGCCTGCAGACCTTCTTCATCGGTATACATTCTGTCCATTGCTTTTTCCTTTTTTGGAATAATTACAACAGATTGCAGCAGCTCCTGTGCTGCAAATATTGCAAGGACTGTAACAATGCCCCAGCCTGACATCAAAAAACTGTGGAAATCGGTTATTCTCTCCGAATATGAAAACAGTATAGGTGCAGCAAGCGCAACTCCCAGACACATTGTAAGAATACCATTTACAATACCTGAAAGATGTGATGTCAGTGAAGAAATACTTCTGTCTCCTTCCCGGGAATAGCTTTTTGCGTTATCCAGCTTGTTTCGGGTAGATATGTCCTCAACCTTTGCATAATCCATATTAAGTACCTTACGCCATATTGCACTGTCAACATTTTGTCTGTATGTGGTGTCGTGTGCCTGCTGACGGCTGTTATTGATACAGCGTATAAGCTGTGAAATGAGTTCAATTCCGCATACTATTGCAGCCGCTGTAAAGAGATAGGAAACAGGTTTTCCACCCGTTACACCGTCAATTACAAGAGAGGCAAGAAACACTCCCGAAAAGGTTGAGATAACATCGGGAATTAGGCTTACAAACGCTCTGCGAAAACGTCCCTTGTCGCAGGCTTCAACAAGCCTTGCACTTCGCTTTATTATGTTTATCTTTTCCTTAAAAGTCATACAACCACCTCCTCATCATTGTAATAACTGCTCTGAAGCATATATAGCTCTGCATATTTGCCGCCACGCTTAATAAGCTCTGCATGAGTTCCACACTCGGCAATACCGCCGTTTTCTATCATAATTATCCTGTCACAGAAACGTGTTGATGCAAGTCTGTGGGAAATAAACAGGCTTGACCTTGCCTTTGAAAATTCAAGATAATTCATATACATCTGCTGCTCGGAGATAGCGTCAAGTGCCGCCGTTGGCTCGTCTAAAAGCAGTATAGGCGCACCCTTATAGAGAGCCTTTGCAAGTGCAAGCTTCTGCTTTTCACCGCCTGAAAGGTCAACAGAATTCTTATAAACGGAACGAACTAACGGTGTATTTTCTTTCTGCGGTAATGACATCACCTTTTCGTAAATCCCCGATTTTTTCATACAATCAACAAGCAGTTCATTATCTGTATTCTCCGCAGGCTGACCCGTTATATTTTCCGCAGCGCTTACCGCCATAAGTGAAATATCCTTAAATACTGCCGAAAACAGCTTGAAATACTCCTCACGGTTGTATTCCTTGACATTGACGCCGTTTAATAGTATTTCACCCTCGGTCGGGTCATAAAGTCCGCACATCAGCTTGACGATAGTGGTTTTACCTGCACCATTAAGTCCTACAAGTGCAAGCTTTTCACCCTTATGAAGTGTAAAGGAAAGATTTGAAAGAGTAGGCTTTGACCCGCCTCCGTAGATATAAGTCACATTTCTGAATTCAATTTCGCATTCTCCCTCGGGGAGAGGTACACCCTCACCGCGGTTGGTATTATCCTCGGTTTCAAGATATTCACGGTAATTATTTATATTGCCCGAGATCCACTGATATCCCGACATATTATTGCACCAGTCGCTTACGGCTTCTTTAAGTCTGAATACAGAGTTAAAGTACAGCACGAAATCACCTGCACCGATACCGCCGTTGGTTACAAGATAAATCAGATAACCATATGCTGAAAGGCTGCCGATAAAATTCACTATCGTGCTTAAAAGTGTATGGCGAAATTCCCAAGCGTCCTGCTGTTTCAGCCAGTTCATTCTGTCGGCAAGTGAGCGAGAAAACACCTTTTCAAACCATTCCTGCATACCGAAAATGCGAACGTCCTTTGCGTTAGCAAAATCGCTGCCTGCATTACGGACATAGCTAAGCTGACGGTCGTATTTCTGCCAGTTGTCCTGCATATTCCATACCCAGTTCATTTTGTGACGTTCTATATAAAAGCAAGCCACAGCAGGCAGAATGATTATGGGCAGCATTCTTATATCAAGCACCGTAAGCAGTGCGGAATATGTGAAAATTTCAAGGGTATGCCTGATCGTGCCCCTTACGTTCAGAACAACATTTACTCCAAGTACCTGAATACTGTCCATGGCTTTGTTCAGTCTGTCACTTATACCGGACTTCTCATTGTTTTCGTAATCGGTGGTAATGTTTTTATGAATTACTTTCAGTGCAAAACTATGATAAAGATTGTTAAATCCGACAAATCCCTGATAGTTGCTTACAATACTTAAAGCACATCCAAAAAAATTACAACCCACAATAAGCAGAATACAGGTTACAAGCAAGGCTGTGTTTCCGAAGCCTTCCGCCGCAAGCTCAACAACGTATTTATCCGTAAAAGTTGCACACAGTCTTGTAATGTAAAAGCACATCGCAAACAAAAAACAGCTAAAAAACATCGTTTTGTCGATTTTCCATATTTCACGGAGAATGTAGATTATATTCTGCCACACACCGTACTTTCTGCTTTTTATCTCGGCACGATATTTCGCCCAGTCCTCTTTCTTCTTTTTCTTGTCCCATTTTGTTACCTTTACCATAATCTCACCTCGCCTTTATCATAACACAAAATTGACCGCTCGTGTTGATTTCAGAACGAACGGTCAATATACGGAACGAATGGCTGCGCAGTTATCAGTTATCAGTTAATAGTTATCGGTTAAGACCTGTTACCTATAACTGTTAACTATAAACTGTTAACTGTTAAATGTTGTTATTGATTTTTGTGGATTTTATAATTGATGTAAGAAGTTTTATCAATTCTTTGCAGTCCGATTTCAAGCTGTCATACTGCTCAACCGCAATATAATCGGTTTCGGATAATAATTCAAGCCAATATTCCGTTTCGCCTGCTTCTTTGAGAGCAATGCTCATTTTGCTTATAAAATCCAATGTACTTTGCGCAAATTCACCCTCTTTGATATTTGCGCCGATACTTGTTCCACATTTCAATATCTGTCTGGACATCACATATTCTTTTTTCTCACTGATAAGATATTTATACATATTAATAATTCTTATAGCAAATTTTTTACTTTTGATTTCAACGGCTCCATTCATATTTTCCCCTCCCAAATAACTGTTAACTATTAACTGTAAACTGTTAACTTAATTAAGCGGTATCATTATCTCGGTAGCAAACACGCCCTCCTCGTTCTGCCGATTGACATAGCCGCCATACTTTTTGGCTATTCTGTCAATGCGGAACAGACCGTAGCCGTGTTCGCCCTCTTTTGTGGAGAGATAGGAGCCTTTTTCCTTGCGGACCTTTCCTGCGGAGTTCTGCACCGAAAGATAAAGCTGACCTTTCAGCTTGCCTATGTAGATACGCATAAAGCGTTCTTCTTCGGGGAGAGTGCCGCAGGCTTCGACTGCATTGTCAAGCATATTTCCAAGCACAGAGCATAATTCCACATCGCTCATGGGGAGCTTATCGGGAACGGCAGCCTTGACGTTCAGCCGAACATTCAGCTTTTGAGCAACACCCAGCTTGCTGTTGAGAATTGCGTCTGCCATGACATTGCCCGTCTTTATCACCGTATCAACGGTATCGAGATCGTCCGCAAGCTCGTTCAGATAGTCGGACAGCTTGTCGTAATTGCCCTCTGAAAGCTGTATCTTCATATTGTTGATATGGTTGCGGTAATCATGCCGCCAGCCCCGCACCTGACGGTACATATTCTGTATCTCTCGCACCTACTTTTCAATAAGCTCGCTCTGAAAGCGTTCTATGCGGCGGTCTATCATGTTGCAGAGGGTATGGCGGAGTAAGATAAATCCGATTATAAATAATGCAAGTATTCCTAAAATAATCAAAGCGATGACTAACAGTTTCATAATAATTCCCTTTTCATAAGGTGGGGCGAGTTTTCTTCATATTCGTGATAACCTTTTTTCGGGTAAAAGCTGTAGGATTCAAACCACTGCTCCTTCGGTCGTCCCAGATGAACATATACTGCTGTTTTACCTTTTGATCTTGCGTATTCTTCGGCAGTTTGCAAGAGTCGGGTACCAATACCTTGGTGCTTCAGATTCGGTTTGACAAACAGCCTGTGCAGATATATTTCGGATGTATTTTCAATCGAATTATACCCAACACTGCCGACAACACGGTCGTTATCATCAACAGCAATCCAGAACATATCACCTTTATCAAAGTAATTCCCTGATTCCGCAAAGTTAGCAGATGGAAAAAACAGAATAACATCGTAACAGCGGCATTTTTTAGCAATTTCACAAGGCTTCAAATTTTCACCTGTTGGGTGAAATAAAGGCAACACCGCACAACGCCATAAAAAATTATCAATAAATCAAGTCAAACGTAAAAGTCTGTATAACTAGCATACACCCTCCTGAAACCTGCTTGCAGGCGCACTTTATCAAGCCGTCAGAAATTTTCTGTCAGCCAGAT
>JAGAJF010000062.1 GCA_017829005.1 Oscillospiraceae bacterium
CCTCTCCGGCTTCACCGTCTCCATAAGCTTAATGATCTCCTCCTTAGAGGGCATAGCAGGAATAGCCCCCTGCTTGGTGGAGCATAAAGCGCCGCAGGCGTTTGCAAACATAGCCATCTCGAGAATATCCTCCCCATCAAGCTCTTCGGGAGACTTTTCAAGCACCATCAGCTTGTAAAGGAAAGCACCGAAAAAGCTGTCACCCGAGCCCAGGGTGTCAATAGACTTTACCTTGTAAGCGGGATATCTCTCAATGCCCTTTGAAGTAGCAATAATACAGCCCTTTGCCCCCTGAGTGATGCAGATTATCTTCACGCCCGTTTCAAGAAGCTTAGCCACAGCAGGGATAAGAGCGCCGCAGTCGGTGATGAGCTGTAACTCCTTTTCCGATACCTTGATGATATCCGCATAATTAGCAGCACTTTTCATCGCCCTTATGCCTGCTTCTTTTGACTCCCACAGAAGGGGTCTCCAGTTGGGGTCATAGGAAATAAGCTTTCCCTGCATTTTGGCATATTCGACCGCATTTACAGTAGCCGTTCTTGCAGGCTCGGAGGAAAGTGAGAGAGCGCCGAAATGAAAGACCTTGCAATCATCAATCAGCTCTCTGTTCACTTCACCGTATCGCAGATTTAGATCAGCTGCAGTCTGAGGGCTGCGGTAAAAAACGAAATCCCTGTCGCCCTCCTCATCGTTGTGAATAAACGCAAGAGTGGTAGAGTAATTCGGGTCAAGAATAAGTCCCTTCGTATCGACCTTGTTGTCAAACAATACCTTTTTAAGATAAAATCCGAACATATCTCTGCCGATCTTTCCGATAAAGCCCGTGCTTGCCCCTAATTTTGAAGCCATACAAACAACATTGGCAGGAGCGCCGCCGGCATTCTGCTTGTAAACTGTTTCCCCGTCGATCTGTGAGCAGGTGAAATCCACCAGAAGCTCTCCGATAGCAACAATATCAGTCATAAATCTTATCTCCGTTTCAAGTTTATAAAATAATTATACCATTGGATAATGGAAATATTTGACGAAAAATAATTACATATGTATAAAATAATTATGAACTATAAAGCCATTGCATAATTTTAGCACTACAGGTAAAAATATTTCTGCATAGAAAAAGTATTATGCGGAAAGCAGGCGGTACAGTTTGAAAAAGAAGGACACCCGTGAGCCCGACGGATATAATTTTGAAAATGTCCCCGTAGTAATGGGACTTGATGAAAATATCAGAAATATAAAAAATATTTTAGGCAACACAAGCGATCTGCTTATAAGCCTCATAACCATCTGCGGCACAAAAGCGGCAGTTATCTGTTTTGAGGGAATGGTCTCGGGACTGAGCACCGCCCATATGGTCATAGCCCCCCTTATGAACATTAACATTGAGGACTGTACGGGAAAGAAGCTTTTCAGCCATATCAGAGACAATATGATACTCTCCGTAGATACCGCCGTATCCGAGGAATACGGAGATATTATCCGAAGGCTTATGAGCGGCTTTGCAGTTATTTTCGTTGACGGCGTAGCCAAAGCCATATGCTGCGGGATACAGGGCTATGATAAAAGGGGAGTGGACGAGCCTTCCTCCGAGGGAAATATCAGAGGATCCCACGAAGGCTTTGTGGAAACGGTGCGGACAAATATGTCACTTGTCCGCCGCCGAATGAAAACGCCCCTTCTGCGCTTTGAGCTGTTTCCCGTATCGCCCCGCAGCAATACGGACGTTATCGTCTGCTATATGGCTGACAGAGTTCCGCCCGCCCTTGTAAAAAGCATTAAAAAGAAGCTCAAGGACTTAAAGCTTGAGACCATTCTGGGCAGCGGCTATATCGAACCCTTCCTTGACAGCGGCAGACCCTCAGTCTTTTCGGGACTGAGCATAACTGAGCGCCCCGACGTAATGTGCGCCAAGCTCCTTGAAGGACGAGTGGGTGTAATGATAGAAGGCACTCCCTTTGCCATAGTCATTCCCGCAATGTTCACTGAGCATTTCCAGACCCTTGATGATTATAACTTCCGCCCCTTCTACGCCGTATTTTTAAGATATATCAGATATATCGCCTTTTTCCTTGCGGTGTTCTTCCCGGGGATATACGTGGCGGCGGCACTTTTTCATCCCGAAATGTTTAACAGCCGCCTGCTGTTAAATTTGGCGGCGGCACAGGAATCAGCACCCTTAAATCTTATGTGGGAAGCCCTCATAACCCTGATATTCTATGAAATAATCAGAGAAGCAGGAGTGCGTCTGCCGCAAAGCGTAGGCGGAGCAGTCTCCATAGTGGGGGGGCTAATTATCGGAGACGCCGCAGTGTCCGCAGGCATAATTTCAAATCCAATGCTCCTTGTCTGTGCCATATCCGTAACCGCCTCCTTTGTAATACCGAGCCTTGACCAGCAGGTAACACTATTTCGTCTTGCGGCAGTCATAATCGGCGGACTTTCGGGACTGTTCGGAATAGCCCTCCTGTCAGCACTTATGCTTGCAAATATATGCGCTGCCGAAAATTACGGACTGCCCGTAATGGCACCCCTGTCACCCTTTTCGCCCAAGGCAATGGGAGATGTGGCAGTCCGTCTCGGCTTTATGCGTCTCGGTAAGCGCGGATTTACAGTTGAGCAGCTAAACGGCGCAGATATGGAAGAAGCAGCAGAAAAGGAACTGAAAAAAGACGGCGAGGTGAGTGATAAATGAAGCTTGGCTACATCGGAAGAGGACAAACAGCAGTAATGCTCACTCTTTTCGGAGTAATATTCTGCGTGCTGAACACATGGCTAAACGATATAGGGACATCACTTGCGGATATAGCAGTATCTGTAATGATAATGGCGGTAATGCTTATCCCCCTTGCAATTTTGTCAATGAGCGGAGAGAAGAGCGTTCCCGAGCTTTGCGTGGACAGACTTGGAATATTCGGACGGGTTATAAATATTCTGTTTTTCATCTATTTCATCACTGCCGCCGCCCATATCCTGAAAAGATACAGCGAATTTGTGTCTGAACGGTATTTCACCGAAGCAAATGCCGCAGTCTGTATAATAATGCTTGGTGCGGTCTGTATCTATATCGCCCACACAGGAGTGGAAACGGTATGCCGAATGAGTACGGTGCTTTTGTTTATGCTCTGCGCATTATCGGTCATATTTCTCCTCGGAGCGTGGAAGGATATACTTGCTTTTGACTGCAACTCAGTTACAATCCCGAAGCTGTCCCTGAAAAGGGGCTTCGGAGGATTATTCCCCATAGGAGCCGCAGGCTGTACCTGCCTGTGCGTTATGTGCGGCGGAATGGGCAAGCGTACCCGAAGCGGGGCATATGGGGGGATAGTCGCAATGCTTGCCGCTTCGGTGCTAATAACCGCCGCCGTATATATGACTCTTGGTGGCTATATAAATGTGTCCGAATACCCTCTTGCCGACAGCGTGATATACGCCTCCGGAGGAGGGACATTCCGCAACGACGGACTTTTTTTCAGCCTATGGACAGTAATGTGTGCGGCGGTCATATCTCTTCTCTGCGCCTGCGGAGGACATTCGCTGAGACAAGCAATACCTGCATTAAAAGGCGAAGGAATTATCAGCGGGACAGCAGCAGTAATATGCGCCCTGTCAGAAATGTATTTCGGTCTCACATTCTGCAAAATGATATATGAAAATTATCTGCCGTCCCTTATCCTCACCGCCGCCGTACCGCTTGTGCTGCTAATATTCGGGAAAGGAAAAAGCAAATGAAAAAAGTGATATTAGTTATTACTGCAATGCTCACAATGCTCAGCCTTGCCGCCTGCACCGCCGTACAGGTAAACGAGAGAATGTTCGTGTCTCTTATGGGTATTGAGGAGGACGACGGACTGTATTACCTCACAATTCAGGCGTACAGCAGTACCGATACAAATTCCGAAGCTCCCGTTCCCGAGTATCGTGTATATTCGGGAACGGGAAGAAGCTTTTATGAAGCGGCG
>JAGAJF010000063.1 GCA_017829005.1 Oscillospiraceae bacterium
ATGCATTATTCATTCAGATAATGGCAGGCAACCCAGTGATTTTCTCCTACCTTTTTCAGCTTCGGAGTTCTTTCACTGCAAAGACCCTTTCTGAATTTGCTGCACCTGTTGGCAAACCTGCAGCCCTCACCGATATCTATCGCATTGGGGATATCTCCCTCAAGCAGGATACGGTTTGTTTCCTGTAAGGGGTGTTCCTTGGGCTTTGCGGAAATAAGTGCCTTTGTATAAGGGTGCATAACATTGGAATACAGTTCTTCCGCAGAACCCATTTCCACGATAACTCCAAGATAAACTACAGCAACAGTATCGCAGGTGTGTCGCACGACTGTAAGATCGTGTGAGATAAACAGGATAGTCTGACCAAGATCATCTCTCAGGTCTGCCATAAGATTAAGTATCTGAGCCTGGACTGATACGTCAAGAGCCGAAACAGGCTCATCGGCAAGGAGAAATTCAGGCTTCAGCATAAGCGCTCTTGCAATTGCAAGCCTTTGCAGCTGACCGCCCGACAGCTCTTTCGGAAGTCTGTTAAGCACATCCTCGTTCAGACGTATGACCTTAAGTTGTTCCTTGATGCGCTTGTCAGCCTCGTTTTTATCCATTTTATAGACTCTTGCAAGCTCGTAAAAGGTTTTGCCGATCGTCATTTTGGGATTAAATGACGCAAGCGGATTCTGGAATATCATCTGCATATGGGGACGATACTCTTTCATCTGAGCTTTTGTAAGTCCGCTTATTTCATTGCCGTTGAAATATATTTTGCCGCTGTCTATTTTGTGAAGTCCCAGCAGACATCTTCCGATGGTAGATTTTCCGCTGCCGCTCTCACCGATTATTCCGAATATCTCTCCACGCTTTATATTAAAAGAAACATCGTCTACAGCGTGAAGATAACGTATTTTAGATTTGGCAAATTTATAATCGTCCATAGGGAAATATTTTTTTATTCCCTTGACTTCAAAGATAAAGTCATCATTTCTTTCAGGCATCATTCCTTACCTCCCTCGTTCAGAAGATGACAGGCAGCAGTATGACCTTCGGATACTGTTTTTACCGGAGGCAAAGCGCTTCTGCATATTTCTGTCGCCTTCGGGCATCTTGGTGCAAAGGGACAGGAAGTAAATTTCGCATAAAGCGGAGGCGGTGCTCCTTCAATAGTTTTCATTCTTTTGCCGCTGTCGGAGGCTTTGGGATTGCTTGCAAGCAGCGCCTGAGTATAAGGGTGAGCAGGACGGTCAAATATATCCAGCACAGAACCGCTTTCAACTACTCTGCCTGCATACATTACCGAAACGCTGTCGCATATTTCGGCAACTACTCCGAGATTGTGAGTTATGAAAATTACGGAGGTATGATTTTCCTGCTGAAGATTTCTCAGCAGATCCAGTATCTGAGCCTGAATAGTAACGTCGAGAGCTGTTGTGGGCTCATCGGCAATAATAAGTCTCGGCTCGCACGAAAGCGCCATTGCTATCATAACGCGCTGGAGCATACCTCCGCTCATTTCAAACGGATACTGCTCATAACGTTTTTCGGGGGGAAGTATCCCGACTTTTTCAAACATTCTGAGCACATATTCCTTGGCTTCCTTTTTTCCCATTCCCCTTTTTCGTCTCACAACTTCGGAGATCTGTTCGCCTGCTTTCATAATGGGGTCCAGGGAGGTCATGGGGTCCTGGAAAATCATAGCGGCGTCTTTGCCGCGGAAGTCTCGCATACGCTTATCAGACATAGCAAGTATGTCCTCGCTGCCGCTGCTGCTGTTATAAATAACAGACCCGGTATATTCTGTCTTGTCTTTTTCGTGCAGACGCATGATCGTTTTCGTGGAAACGCTTTTGCCGCATCCGCTTTCACCCACGATACCGTGTACCTCTCCCTCTTTAACGGCAAGATCAACACCCTGTACCGCATAGACAATTCCTCTGACCGTCATCAGATTTACACACAGATCTTTCATTTCAATTATATTTCCCATAATGAAAGCTTCCTTTCCGATGCGGTTTTAGGCAGCATCTTTGTTTTTGCGGCGGTATTCCTTAAAGCTTGGCAGTCTGCGCTGACTGGGATCAATGTATGCCTGTATACCGTCGCTGAATATATTTATGGAAATAGATGTTATCATAATTGCCGCTGCCGGGGCTATAAGAAGCATCGGCTGCTGATAAAGCATTGTCATACCGTCCTTCAGAAGTGAGCCCCAGTCTGATTTAGGCGGCTGAACACCAAGTCCCAGATACGAAAGGCTTGCCATTGAAACGATAGCCGTTCCGATATCAAGAGTAAGCTGTGCGACCATTGTGGTTATACAGTTAGGGAGGATATGAATGAAAATTATTCTTGCATCTGAATATCCGAGGGATTTTGCAGCCTCAACATAAACCTGTGATTTTTCGGTAATTATAAGCGAACGTGCCAGCTTTGCGGTAAGAGGAGTATATACGATACCCATTGCAATAACGCCGCTGTATGTGCCTTTTCCGAAGGCTGCCACCAGGACGAACGCCAGCAGAAGAGAAGGAAGGGAGCACACGATATCCCATATCCTCATAATGAAGCTGTCAAGTCTGCCGCCGTAATATCCGCATATAAGTCCTATCGGGATGCCGACGATCATTTCAAAACCTACGATCAGGAATGCATTCACGATCGAGCTTCTTGCACCTGCTATTATTCTTGATAAAAGATCACGGCCAAGCTTGTCTGTACCGAGAATATGTCCCTTTTCCATTGCCTTGCAGAGAGAGTCTGCAAGATTTGCCTCCTCCGGGTCATACGGGGTTATCCATTCGGCAAATATGGATATGAAAAGAACGATCGCAAGGATAATGCTTGTTATAATTACAGGGACGGTAAAGAAGCTTTTCAGCTTGCTCACACTTTTTTTATTTCCGTTCATAACCATAGCCTCCTTACTTCAGCTTGACTCTCGGGTCAATGACCGCATAAAGCATATCGACGACAAAGCTCATAACAAGATATACTACCAGCATAAACAGTACAAGTATCTGTACAACGGGGTAATTATTCTGCTGAATACCGTTTACAAGCATTCCTCCGACTCCGGGAAGGGAGAATATCTGTTCGATAAGAACTGTGCCGCCAATTGAACCTGCAAACTGAAGACCTGCGATAGTCAGTACAGGCAGCACTGCATTGTGGAAAGCGTGCTTGAAGGTCACATTGAACTCGTCCATACCTTTTGCCTTTGCAGTCATAATATGAGGAGCCTGAAGCTGGGATATCATACTGCTTCGTGTAATTCTTCCGAGCATTGCCACAACTCCGAGAGACATTACGATGGACGGTACGAATATTCTGCTGAGGTATTCGCCGAAATTGCTGTAAGAACCTATGAATGAATATCCGGGAACAAATTTTGTACAGAATACAATAACAAGAATGCTGACAACGAAATTGGGTACAGAAGTAAGGAACAGCATAAGGACCGATAAAATGCGGTCAGCTGATTTATTTCGGTTGAGAGCGGCAACAACTCCAAGAATGATAGCAAAGGTCATTCCGAAAAGGGAGCTGAGGACTACCAGACCTGCTGTAACCGGAAGCCTTGAAATAATAAGATCATTGATGCTTTGTTTGTTTATGTAATCAATTCCGAAATCTCCTGCGATGACTCCCTTGAGCCAGATCAGATATTGAGTGAGCAGAGGCTTGTCAAGATAAAATTGCTGTCTGAGAGATTCCCTAAGCTCATCAGTCGCCTGTTTTTCACCTATCATTACGGTAACAGGATCGACTCCCGAGGCTCTTAACAGTACAAAAACCGCAATAGAAACAATAAGAATGATCGGTATCATTGATAATAGTTTTTTGACTGCATATGATAAATATTTCATCAAACCACTCCTTTGACCGGAAGAATAACCGCCGAATGATATCAGTCTCTGACCGGTCTGTCCGATATCATTTTTTTATCTTGATTATATTATATACCTTTGTGTTACACAAATGTCAAGCTAATTGAATAATATAATTTAAACTTTGTCTATCCTTATAATTTTTAGTTTATTTTGCTGTATCATATTTACCTTTTGCACAATATAAACAGTGTATTTTTGCAAGTCGAAAATTCATATAATTCACTTTGTTAAAATAACATCAATTATACATCAGCTTTTTCTAATAATTATGCAACATTTATTTGAATAAGTTGCATTTCCATATATTAAATATTTTTTATGAGTTATTCGGTCAGCTATCCCTGCCGTATGTTTGTGAGCTGTATTTATCTGATATTTCGCTTTCAGGAATGGGGTTGAGTTTACATCTAATAAAAATGGCTGCTGCAGTGTGCGCTGCAACAGCCTCTTAATTTTATTCGTACATATCTCTCAGCTTTTCCGGCACCTTTTTCTCTATCCTCGAAACGTAGGAACGGGAAATGTTAAGCTTGTCGGCTACCTCCCGCCGAGAAAGGGGCTGTTTTACAGAACTCCCCTGCTGCCTGAAATTGAACAAATATGCGGCGTCCCCCGTTACACCCTGCTTGATGATTATCTTATTTTCTTCGAGACCTGCAAACTGAAAGAACTGCGAAAGCAATTTAATACTAATCTTTAATTGTTCTGTAGACAAAGACGGCAGATAGAACACAGCCAATCTAGGAAAGCGACTGCAGCAAGGCTTGCCGCCTTGCAAGGGAGCTTGACGACGAGTGGCTGGGTTATAGCTATCGTCTTTGTCCATAGGTTGATTAAAGATTAGTATAATATCACGCAAAAACAGCTTGCAGCGCATCCGGGCGTTGACCACAGAACAATAAGCTAATGGGAACAAAAAAAATGCAGACCGTCACGGGAGATATGGCGGGCTGCGATGAAATTCTTTAAGGAATGATAACTTGAGTTTATAAAAATTGCTTCTGATAATTTTCCAAAATAATCAAAATCTAAATTCATACTATCATTTTTTACTGCTTATCCGTATCAAAGGGCACCCATAAACCGGAGCTATTTTTAACCATACCGCTTTTGCGGCGGTCGATCTCTTCCATAAGCTTTTCGTCCATTTTACGCTCGGCGCTGTCTAACATATCCGATACTGCAGTAAGTTCCTCATCGGAAAGCAGATTTGCATTTATATGCTTTATTTTAGTCATAATTTTTCCTCCTTAATATTTGTACACTGTAGATTTTTGATGGAAAACACTTTATTTGCCAAAATGGATCATGCTCTATTATAGCATATCTCATTATCCTATTTTATCTCCATTCTCCCAATAATAATGATAACATATCACCTGTGTAAAAATCCACCCAGCAAATCCACAGTTTATTTTCACTAAATAAACACTCTATTCTTGTATCATATTTCCAACCAGCATATCATAAGTAACACCATATTTCTCCGCAATATCCATAGCATAAGACATACCCTCGGGCGGAGCGATCTCGATTTTAAAAGACCTCTTGTTACCTTCATTCTTCACGATAAGAGAAGCAGCCTTTGCATTTCCGCCTGCCTTGTTCAGCTCGTCCGTATCGGCAGCAAGCTTGTGCATATGAGTGTTGTATATCGTCCTGACCTCCTTCTTTAACAGCGCACGGACAGAATCCTTTGCAATAAAGTATCCTTCCTCAAAGGACGTGGTGGAGAATGTTTCATTCATCAGAAGCAGGCTGTCTTTTGTACAGCTGCCGTAAATTTCTTTGAATCTTATACATTCCTCACCAAGCCTACCCAGATCCATCGTCTTGTCCTCATCTGCGGGGAAATGAGTAAATATGCAGTCGGCAGGACGATAAACAAACTCCGAAGCAGGTACAAATAATCCGCCCTGTGCCAGAACAAACATCAGCCCCACAGCCTGCGTCACCGTTGTTTTTCCGCCTCTGTTTGCGCCTGTCAGAATATAAATCGTATGTTCATTATCAAAAACAAGATCGTTATATACGATGTCATTTTTATCGGGAATGCTTACTGCAAGCTTCAGATTATAAAAGCCCTTTGCATTCATAGAAATGCTGTCATTACCCGAAAGCTGCGGTTCGCAGAACGGAAAGCCCTTTTCCATACAGCTTTCCACAAACTCAGCCGTTCTGATATAATACACAAATTCGGGAATCAGCTGAGATATGTTCACAACAGCCACATTCGCATATTTTGTAAGGGTGTCACGAAGCTTTTTCACCAGAGAATCAAGCATTTTATTCAGCACATTTTCAAGATAGAAGGTTGAATTATTTGCCCCGTCACCCTCGGGCATATTTACAATGGTTGATTTTGTCCTTATGTCCATAAGCGGGTTCTGAGCGATCTGAACAGCAGCAGTTTTCTCAAGTAAAGCAACCGCACCGTTATCCTTTTCCTGCTCGACCATATGGTAATGCATATCGCCGTTCCACTCTGAACCGCTTTGTATCTTATCCTTTGAAGAAATAGCATCGGCAAAATTGCTTATGATACCCGATTTTTTGAAGGGCTTGTCATTAACCGAAACAAGTCCCATACTTACCGCTTCAAACCGTTCATTTACATTTATTCCGATGGTCACACTTTTTATATCCGAAGCAGTAATTTTCAAAGCGGCAATATCCTTTTTCATTTCCGCAAAGAATGCTTCATTGTACAGCATATCAATATGCTCTTTAAATCTGATAAGCCCGTCGGAGGATATCTCTGCATCAGCAAGACATTCCCTCATTTCCTCCACGCATTTTATGTAATTGCTCAAATCTTCAAGCCTGTGCATAAGGTGCCACAGTCCAAGCTTTTCGTCCGAGTCCTTGTGCATTATCCCGAAATTGCGGATAAATTCAACCTTGTCAAACAGCTCTGTCATACGTTTTCTGAGCTCGGGCAGCCGCAGGATATCCGCAAATATTTTCTGACGGTAAAGTGCAGCAGCCCTATCGGCTGTCATCTCGGATAATACATTCATTATCAGCCGCTGTTCCTTTGTATCGTCGGTCATCTTACGGCAGATATTATCAAGTCCAAGATCGTGACAGGCGGTTTCAGAAAGCTTTGAAATGGTTATATTTTTTTGATCGGGATAAAGTAAGCTGAATGTACCAATGTCGTTCATTTTATTGACCGTCCTTTCAGAACTAAATTACTTCATCTCCTCGGGAATAACAGGCTCATAATACTCAAGCTCTGCATCATCGAGGTAATACCCTCCCCTTGGAGGCGTTATAGGCTCCTGCTTTGCAAACTCGAAATCAATTTTGTGAGTCTCCTTGTTCACAACAAGTGAAGCGTCAAACTCATTTTTATTGTTGATTGGCTTAAATTTATTTAACTGCGCCTCAGATAAATATCCGGCAAAACCACGGCACATTCCGTATTATCATCTTTATCTGTCCACGCAGTAATAAAGCGTATTTCTCCTTTATACGGCGTATATCCCCGTCTTGCAAGGTCTGAAAGCTGTCCCTTGAAGGCTTTGGAAAATCTAAGCACCTCACGCTGACCGTCTTTGGTAACAATATTCATACCGTTTGGCGTTACAAACAATTTCATACCGCTTCTTAGTTTAAGAATAAAATCCTTTTTATCCTTGGAAAATCCGAGGAAAACGTCCTTGTGACTTAGCTGCAGAATTATTTCATCGGGACTTGGATACTTATTTTTATCTGTGATCTTCTCCGAACCTGCGGTTTCAAATTCATCAAATATCCCATTGTTATAATGGATGTGCAGACGGCTTTTTGCTCTTGTAAGACCCACATAAATTTTTCTGCGTTCTTCATCATTTTCGGCACGAATATTGTCAAGCAGCATATATACGCTGTCAAATTCTCTGCCCTTTGATTTGTGGATAGTAGAAACAAAAACCGTTCCGTTTTCCGTATGATAAAAATCCTCAAGCTTTGATTCGTGAATGAATTGATCAAGGTCTGATTTGTATTTCCTTTCCACAGATTTTTCATAATCATCAAGAAGACTGAGACACATCGGCAGAGCGGTGCTGCGTGAATATGCGCTTTCAAGTTCTGATCTTGTTTCATTCCATATTTCCTGAGATATTATGGGAGAAGTCAGCTTCATCTCAAGCATTTTCAGAAAATATCTTATCTCGGCAAGATTGTAAATATCAAAGCCGTCATTTGACTGTATGAGCTTTGCACGCTGACCGTTTTTGATAAGCAGCCCCATCACTCGCATAGCTTCCATATTTGTTGATGTAAGCACACAAGCTGTTGAATTGCCGTCATAATTTGCAAGGAGATCATTTACAACCGCAGTTTCGATATTTCGGCTGTTGTATCTTATGAGCTTTACCTCGCCCTCAGCTTCTGACATTGAAATAATGGGGCTGACCTTCATTCTCTCGGTGATGGTTTCCGCATAAGCATTCGCAAGGAACACAACTTCCTTGCAGCTTCGGTAATTTTCAACAAGCTCATATTTTACAGCATTTTTCTCGGTGATAAATGAGCGGAGATACTTTGAATCGGAGCCTCTGAATCCATAAATATTCTGGTCGTCATCGCCCACAGCTATGACACGCATATCCTCGTTGCGCTCCATAAGTGCCTCGATCAGGGCATACTCGTTCCCGTCCATATCTTGTGCTTCGTCAATTACAACAACCGTTTTTGTGATGCGTCCAAGCTCCACCTCACCGTCTTTTATCATCTTTGCGGCGTCAGCCACAATGTTTTCTGCATTATCAAGATTCCCCACCCTGCCAAGAAGATCAAAGCAGTAGGAATGGAATGTTTTTATCTCAACAAAGCTTGCGGCATTTCCTATAAGCTCATACAAACGCTGCTTGAATTCGGTCACAGCCGCACGGGAAAATGTGACCATAAGCAGCTGCTCGTGCTTTACGTCCTCAAGCAGCAGAAGGGACGCAAGCTTATGAACAAGCACCCTTGTTTTTCCGCTTCCTGGACCTGCCGTTACAACTATGTACTGCGAGGTGTTATCATCAATTATCTCACGCTGCTTTTCCGAAAGCACAGCGAAAAGCTGTTCGTATTTCTGCGGTGTAACTGTTCGTTCAATTTCCTTTGAACGTTCTCCCTCAAAATATTTATTCAGAAATTTCTTATAGTCAAGCTGAAAATAATCATTTACAAACTGCAGCGCAGCATTATAATCCCTTACCATCATATTGGCATATTCGCCAACAATATGTATCTGCTGTATCTTCTGGCAATAGAAATCATTAAGCTGCTTGTAATCGTCCTTTTTATACTTTATCTTGTTGTCAAGCTCAAGACGGGTTATTTCCATACCGCTGTAAATAACGAGAAATCCGCCTTCCAGCTTCATCGAATCTATCTTCGCAAGATAAAGCAGAGCTTCTTCGATATCCTGATCGGAGACCTTGACAACACGGCTTTTTTCATAAGCATTTTTAAGCTCCAATATTGAATACTGAACGAGAATTTCCTCTTTGTCTGTCTTTTCCGCAGCACTTCTGTCAAAAAGGAAGCTTACAATAAATTTTGCGATATTTACGCAGCTGTTTCTTTTGCTGCAAAATGTTTCAAGCTTCACCTTCGGAACAATACTCACACGATCAAGTGCTGCATCGGTGTGCTTTTCAATGTAATTTCTTATGGTCCAGTAATAGAAAACAGTTTTGATATTATTGACCGTTGCACCTTTTATCCCGCTGTTCTGAGCCTTTTCATTAAGCTCTTTCAGATAGAAGCTGCTGCCGTCCTCCTCAAGATTTTCAAGCAAAAATTTTTCAAGCTCAACGAACCTATTAAGAACTGCAAGAGACCTGTTTTTGTTCTCATTTTTCCTGATATATGCGGTCATATCCTTGCTGTCGGCAAGCAGCCCTTCTTCACGAAGAAGGTTTATTACACGAATAACATCTGCTTTTGGAATACCCAGCCTGTCCGCAATATAATCAACTCTTGATTCGGCTTCGTCATTTCCCGCTTTTGCAATACTTTTGCTTGATATGAGGGAACTAATTATCCGCTTGGCGTGTATCTTGTATGAATCGCTGAATTTATCGGAACGGTCTATCATAACAGACGCCGTTGCCATATCGGGAACTGTAATGCCGCTCGCAAAGCACATAGGTACGTTTTTTCCTCTTGAAATATACCCCGCATTCTCAAGTGCAAGAACGGCAGTTTTCACCCTTGTTTCAATATCCTCCACAGTATCGTCCCAGCCTGCCTGACGTGCTATTTCAAGGGGTGAACGACAGAGAGAGGGCCTTGTTTTGGTAAGGTCTTTTATTGCTTTCCATATCTGCTGTATCTCGCTGATACTAAGTTTGGTTTGATTGAGTAGAATAAAATGCTTGTCAAGGTCGCTGTCATTGAAAAGCACATAGCACTCCGCCTGTAAAGACTGATCCCGTCCTGCTCTGCCCGCCTCCTGAACATAATTCTCCAGCGAATCGGAAATATCATAATGGATAACAAGCTTGACATTTGACTTGTCAACACCCATACCAAAAGCAGATGTGGCAACGATTATCTGCACCTCATCATTGATGAAGGCTTCCTGATTTTCCTGCTTTTCTGTGCTGTCCATTTTTCCGTTGAAGGGACGAGCCTTAAAGCCGTCTACACACAGCTTTTCAGCAAGCATACGAGTTCTCTTTGTACGTGAAACATAAACAATTGTGGGACAGTTTTTCTGCTCAATAAGGTCTCTCATGGCAGAGTATTTTTCCTCGTCCGTTTCCTTGTACAAAACCTCATATCTCAGGTTTGTCCTTGCCGCAGAGGTCGCAAAAAGCTCAAGGTCAAGGTCCAGCTTTTTCTTGAAATAATCTCTGATATCGCTTATTACCTTCTGCTTTGCGGTTGCGGTAAAGCAGGATACGGGGATAGGGTCTTTCAAATGCTTTTTCTCCTGCAGCTCACGGATAAAATCTCCGATATAAAGATAATCCACACGAAAATCCTGCCCCCACGCAGAAAAACAGTGTGCCTCGTCAATTACAAAACGTGCGATGTTCCTTGACATAAAAAGTCTTTCGATAGTTCGTGACCGAAGTGATTCGGGAGAAATATAGATTATTGACGCAAGACCGCTTTCCACACGTTCAAAGCTTTCCGCACGCTCAATGGGACTGAGCAGTCCGTTGATAGTTACAGCGTCTGCTATGCCCTTCTTTTCCAGATTATCCACCTGGTCTTTCATAAGCGACTGGAGAGGTGAAATGACTACAGTAAGCCCTCTCGATGCTTCTCCCGCCATAAGTGCGGGGAGCTGAAAGGTTATTGATTTTCCTCCGCCGGTTGGAAATACCGCAAGCAGAGATCTATTATTTACCGCTGCCCGAACTGCCTTCTCCTGCAGCGGCTCGTCATTATATTTTCTGAAATCATCATACCCGAAAATGCTCTTGAGCTTTTTATGTATATCAAGTCCGTTTCTGCAATATTCGCAGCCGTCGGAGCAGGGAGTATTTCTGAGCAGCCGCATTACATTATCTACTACGGGATAATTTATATGCACCCATCTCGGAATGACCGAATGAACATCTTCCGCTGTAATTAGCGCAAGGCAGTATGCAAGCTCTATAGGAAAATTTTTTATGATACTCCCAATATCACAGTTACTGCAAATTTTACCGGTAAATTTCTTTTTTATAAGCTCCTCCGCATTGCCAAAGGGTTTCTTTTTCAGATAAACAAAAAATCCGTAAAACTCCTTCTTTTCATAAAGAAGCGAACAGAAAATATTTTTCATATCATCATCAAGAGCATTAAAAGCATTGACCTCATCATAAAAAAGCTGCATTGCTTTTATGGAATCGTTGAGCGGATTGTTAAGCTCGTCAGTACGAAGCTTGTCATCTTTCAGCAATGCGTGATAAGGCTTATTCGGAAATAACAGGGGCGAGAGATACAGCGTATCAATAATATATTTTATTCCGGACCTATCAACCGCTTCTTCGATATATTGCAGGTCATGAGCAAGGATATTATGTCCGCAGATAAATCTGTCACCGAAAGGGAAAATGCCTTTACGGATAAAATCGGCAAACTCCTTTTCCGATCTTGTATGAAGCTTGTCATTCTCTGCGTTGACAGCACCGAAATCGCACACCTTACCACTTTCGGTGCTTACTTCTGTATCAATAAATACTATCCTGCTCATTTTTTCACCCCAATAGGTACTTTCTTTATATTGTACCATATTTACATAAATATTTCAACAAAAATATGAAAATCAAAGTAAATTGACCCATTTATCTTCACAACGAAAAAGCTCCCTCAGAAACGATCCTGCAAAAGCTTTTTCTGAGAACAGATGCCCGCTGAGAACAAGAGGAAATATCAAAAGTTTGCTCAGAAATATGAATATCGACAGCTATGACCCGCTCAGCATTATCGAAAACACCAAAGGGAAATGCGTTGATGACAATATGTGGATAAAGTTTCATTTTGTTCCATAGAAAAATTATGCTATAATAATTTGGCGGCTATATGAACCGACTGTAATTTTGTATTCCTAATCGTCTAAAAAAGCCTGCACCAAAAATGCAGGCTCACACTTTATTCGTACATATCTCTCAGCTTTTCCAGGGCTTTTTTCTCTATCCTCGAAACGTAGGAGCGGGAGATGTTCAGCTTGTCGGCAACTTCACGCTGGGTAAGGGGCTTCAAGCCGTAAAGTCCGTATCGATGCTGTATGACCTCCTTTTCACGCTCGTCAAGGCACTTGTCTATAAAGCCGTAAAGCTGACGGGATTTTATCATCACGTCTATCCTGTCCACAAGATTGTCGTCCTCGGCGATTATATCCATAAGGCTCATACTGTTGCCGTCCTTATCGGTGTCCACGGGCTCGTCAAGATAGACATCTCGTGCGCTTTTCCGGGCGCTTCTGAAATACATCAGCACCTCGTTATCAATGCACTTTGCCGCATAGGTGGCAAAGCGGGTGGATTTGGAATTGTTAAAGGAGGAAACAGCCTTGATAAGCCCGATGGTGCCTATGGAAATAAGCTCCTCGCTGTCAACGTTCGGAGAATAGTATTTCTTCACCACGTGGGCAACAAGGCGGAGATTATGCTCAATAAGCTCACCTCGGGCGCTGTCGTCCCCCTCTGCCATTCTCTTGAATGCCTCCGCTTCCTTCTCTGCGGACAGGGGCTTCGGGAATACGGTGCTGCTGTCCATATGCAGGGCAAAGTACAGCATATGCTCCAGAAGCCACGAGATAAGTCCGCCAAACATAAAGATCACCTCGGATATACATTTTGGTAATGTATATTCGGGGTGAAATTTGTCCTATTCTATTTTTTGTTAAAGAAGCCGTTGTCGAATATGTTTTTGCGGTCGGGTCTGTCTTTATTTATGGTGATATCACCCTCGCAGCGGACATCGCCCTGTATTTCTGTGCATTCAATATCGCCCTCGCAGCTCTGAACATTGCCGTGTATCACAGCGCATTCGATATCTCCGCCTGCGGAAGCATTTGCACCGATATCTCCGCAATGAATATCATCTCCTGCTGTCACGCTGCCGCCTACATTGCCGCAGTTTACTCCGTCTCCTGCCGACACTCCGCCGCCTACGTTTCCGCAGTTTACCCCGTCTCCGCAGGACACTCCGCCGCCTACGTTTCCGCAGTTTACCCCGTCTCCGCAGGACACTCCGCCGCCAACATTTCCGCAGTTTACGCCGCCTCCGCACTGAATGTTTCCGTTAACGTCACCGTCAATGGTACAGCCGCTCCATATATCCACATTAAGTTTTGGCTGCTCCGAGGGCTTGGGCATCTGCAGCTTTATCACAAGCTTGCCGTCATATTCATTCTGCCCGAGAATTTTATTTCCCATTGCCTGAACTATTCGCAGCTTACCGTCATCGGGCAGTCCGCACTCCGAGCAAATGACCCCTTCCCTGCCCGTAAGCAGAAAGTCAACAGTTACGCCGAAAAATTCTCCCAGCTCCGGCAGCAGCGATATATCGGGACAGGACAGCCCGTTTTCCCATTTGCTCACCGCCTGAACGCTTATTCCCATCTGCTCGGCAAGCTTTTCCTGGGATATGCCCTTTTCGGCTCTGAGCTTTCTGATGATGTCCGAGATAACAATATTCATAATGACGACCTCCGTTATTTTATTATGTCTTTATTATAACTGCTGAGCGGGGCAATGAACAGAGACCGTCCGTTGAAATTTATTCAACCGTTGGTTGATTATCCTCAGGCTTGTCATCATCTGCGCCAAGCTTTTTTCCCATTAGCTCCATTACAAGGGGAAGGGCAAGACCGATAATGAATATCACAATGGCGATAATGCCCTCACCGTTAAGTGTGAATTCTTTCGGATATACCGCAGGGAGAGAGCCGATTATCAGTCCGAGAATTGCGCAGTATGTGCCTGTCTTGCACTTTTTCAGAAGTATGCTTATTATTTTCGCTGCCGCAAGAAGTCCGATGACCGCTCCTATGGCATAATATACAAGTGTGACGATATCAAGCTCGCTTACGGCTCTTATGGCATTGTCATAGCCGCCGAGAATTTTTAGCACAAGTGCGCCGCTGAGACCCGGCATTATCATTGCCGCCGCCGCAAAGACTGTCATTATGATTATTGCTATGGGACCTGTGCCGAATGCGGCGGTGCCTTCCTTTAAGGAGTTAAACAGGATTATTCCCACCGCTGAAATGAGAAAGGGCGCAAGGTGAACGGGTCTAAGCTTGCCTGCGCTTCTGCACTCCTTCACGATGGCGGGAAGTGAGCCGAGAATTATTCCGAGAAAGAAAAACTGTGTGGGGACGTTATGATGCTCAAAAAGATATCCCAGCACCTTTGAGGCAAGGAAAACTCCCAGCACTACGCCAATTCCCAGAGGTATGAGAAAGGGGAGATTTTTTCTGAGCTTTTTTAAATTCAGATCAATAGCATCAAGGAGCTTATCATATATTTTAAGTATAAATGCAATGGTTCCGCCGCTGACGCCCGGTATGGCATCTGCAATTCCCACACAGGCTCCTTTTATGACCAGCAGGAGCCATTCTGTAAACTTCTTCATTTCTCTTTTCCTCCATTTATAAATTCCCATTCAGTATAACATATTTTTTTACTTATTTCAATAGCAAAAGAGATTTATTCTGAATTTTTAACGAAATCTTATTGAATTTTAATTTAAAGTATGGTATAATATAACTAATTTGGAAAGGATGACCGATATGGGCAGCTACATAACAACTTACATGAGATCGGTGGAAGCCGCTCTCGAGGACGAAAACACCGACTGGCAGGCGCTTAAAAGAGAACATCTCGTTCAGATAGAATTTATCCAGCACGAAAGGCTCATTCACCTTATTGTGACAGTGATGTGCTGCCTGCTGCTGTTTATCGGGCTGTGCGTTTTCTTTGTTTCACAGCTTATGCCGTTTCTTATCGTGGACGGTCTGCTGCTCATTCTCGATTTCTGTTACCTGATATATTACTGCTTTATCGAAAACAGCACCCAGAAGCTGTACAGACTTTACAACCGTATCTGCGCCAAAGCAGAGCCTGAAAACAAAACTGTTACCGATATCCTGACACAGAAGAAGCTGACGTAAATTATTTTTAGATTGGAGATCGCACCGTGAAAGTAACCGCCGAGATCGTCCGTGAGATCATTGAAAAAAAGGACATTATCGTTGAATTTCAGCCCATATATTCCCTGAACACGAAAAAATACATCGGTCTTGAAGCCCTCGCCAGAGGCAGATACAAGGACGAGATAATTTCGCCCTATTTTATGTTTGAATACGCCAAAAAGGACGGTACTGTTCTTACCCTGGACAGGATATGCCGTGAAAAGGCTATGAGGGCTTTCTCCGCCGAAAGCTCCGCTCCTTCTCTGTTTATAAATTTCGAGACCTCGGTTTTAAACGGCATTACTTCGGGTACGGGTGAGATACAGAGGACTGCTGCCGAAAATCACATATCTCCCCAGAACATCGTTATCGAACTGAATGAGTCTCGGGTGAAGGATTCCTATAATCTGATGATGTTCGTGGATTTTTACCGCTCAAAGGGGTTTCTTATCGCTCTTGACAATGTGAGCGCGGGGCTTGACACGCTAAATCGCATTATGCTCATAAATCCAGATATCATCAAGATTGACAGGGCGATCGTTTCTCAGATAGACAGCAACAAGTACAATCAGGAGGTTTTCCGCTCCATTATCAACACCGCTAAGCAAATTGGTGCAATGACCGTTGCCGAGGGCGTTGAGACGGTGGACGAGGTAATAACCTGCATGATACTTGGCGTGGACTATTTTCAGGGGTTTTATTTCCAGAAGCCCGAGCAGTTTAATTATCTCTTTACAAACGAGGCAAGGCTCAGGGTGGAGGACGCTGCTCAGAAGCTGAACATCTCCACAAAGAAAAATCCCACTATCGTGAATATGATGATAGAAAGCTACAAGCGCATTATTTACGAGCTTGTGAACCGTCTTTCCTGTATGACCCATGACGATTACAATGCGGAGCTTCGTGATTATGTTGACGAGCACAGCGAGATAGAATGTGCCTTCCTCATTGACAGCAAGGGCTTCCAGATAACAGACACCGTTATGACCCCCGACGCCGAAATACTTGAGGGCTATCACCCTGCGCTGATGGGCGTTAATCACGACATCAAGAATTATTTCTACGCCATCAAGGAGCAGATAGAGGATCCCTTTATTTCCGGCTGGTACATAAGCAATGCTACGGGCAAAAGCTGTAAGACTATTTCTTCCAAATTCTACAACAACAAGGGCGAGATGATAGTTGCCTGCGTGGACTTGAAAAAGCAATAAGCGGGTGACGACCCGCGGCGAGACGTTCTATAATTTATTTGGGCGGCAGGCTGTCGGCTCGGTAAAGGCAGAAATAAATTGCACCGCAAATCGTAAGTTGTAAAGTTTATTCTTTATTATTTATTCGCTATTCTTTATTATTTAAAAAGCAAAGGAACAAATTTTTAATGAATAAAGATTTAAACTTCTTACGATATATCTTTCGTACTACTTTCAATTTATCAACCTGTAGCATGTGTAGCAAAGGAAAATCATATATGCCGTTCTCCGTTTTTCGGGGGACGGCTTCTTATTTGAAAAATTTACAAATTATATATTGACTTTTAGAAACATTAGTGCTATAATATATTTTGGAAATTATTGACGGCGGAAAAATTGTGTGGTATAATTAAGATAATTATGGTATTATCTCACGAAAGGACAGCGCAATGAAAAAAGAATACATAATGGGCAACAGCGCTATTGCTTTGGGCGCTCTTGCGGCAGGGGTGAACGTGGTTTCGGGTTATCCCGGCACTCCTTCCTCCGAAATTGTTGAAACGATCTACAAATATCCCCACGAGGGCGTTTACCTTGAATGGTCGGTAAACGAAAAGGCGGCTCTTGAGGTGGCTGCTGCGGCGGCTTACTCGGGGGCAAGGTCTATGGTCACTATGAAGCAGGTGGGTCTGAATGTGGCTTCCGACCCCCTTATGTCTCTGGCTTATGTGGGCGTTAAGGGCGGTATGGTGGTGGTTTCTGCCGATGACCCGGGTCCTATTTCATCTCAGACCGAGCAGGACACAAGAAGGTTTGCCGAGTTTGCACGGATCCCCGTTTTTGACCCCTCCTCACCCGAGGAGGCTTACGAAATGATTCGAGAGGCTTTTGAATATTCCGAGAAGTACAGCACTCCCGTTCTTTTCAGACCCACCACACGCATATGCCACGCTTATGCTTCTGTTGAGGTGGAGGATAAAGCGTCTCCGAAGGCATATGAGGGCTTTGTGAAGGACTCGAAAAGGTGGGTAATTTTCCCGAGACTTTCTTATCAAAATCACGAGATGATCGAGAAGAGAAATCCCGAAATAGGAAAGGATTTTTCGGGTTACTGCCGTAACACCTGTGAAGGCGGCGGCTCAAAGGCTGTATTTGCAAGCGGTATAAGCTATGCTTATGCGAAAGAGTATCTCAAGGATATTCCCGATGTGAAGCTTTGCAGGATAGCGACGCCTTATCCGTTCCCCGAGGATTTTGTTTTAAAATGTCTTGAGGGTGTGGACGAGGTTATTTGTCTTGAGGAGCTTAGTCCTTTTGTTGAGGAAAAGCTGCTCCGGACGGTTGGAAGATATGGTCTGAATGTTAAAATAAAGGGAAAGCTGAGCGGTGATGTTAAGGCGGCGGGAGAAAATTCCGCCGATTATGCGGCAAAGGTGCTGAGCGGATTTATTGGCAGAGAGGTTCCCGAAAAGGGGCTTTCTCTTTCGGATATGCCCCCGCTCCCCGTTCGTCCGCCCGTGCTTTGCGCAGGCTGTCCTCACAGGGCTTCCTTCTATGCGGTAAAGCAGGCTATGAAGGGCAGGAGGAGCTATTTCTGCGGCGATATCGGCTGCTACACTCTCGGCAATGCTATGCCCCTTGATATGGTGGACACCTGTCTTTGTATGGGTGCGGGAATTACTATGGCTCAGGGCTTTAACAGGGTTGACAAGGACGGGGTATGCTTTGCTTTTGTGGGCGACTCCACCTTCTTTGCTTCGGGTATAACAGGTGTGGTAAATGCGGTATACAACGAGGCGGATATGATTCTCTGCGTGCTTGACAATTCCACTACGGCTATGACGGGTCATCAGCCCCACCCCGGTACGGGTCGGACTATGATGGGCAATGTGGTTGAAAAGGTGAGCATTACGAAAATCCTTGAGGGTATGGGCGTTAAGAAGATAGTTACTGTTGACCCGCTGAAGCTTTCCGAAGCTGTTGCGGCGGTAAGGGAATGTGCGGATTTGAAGGGCGTTAAGGCTATTATCTTCAAGTCACCCTGCATTGCCGTCACAAAGCCTGCGGGCAAGGTTTCCATATCCGACAAGTGCATTAACTGCAAAAAGTGCATAAAGGAAATTGGCTGTCCCGCTCTTATTCTTTCGGAGGGAAAAGTGGCTGTTGACAAGGGGCTTTGTACGGGCTGCGGATTGTGTGCTCAGATTTGTCCCGTAAATGCGATTGGAGGTGAATGCTGATGGATATGGATATTCTTGTTTGCGGCGTGGGCGGTCAGGGTACTGTTCTTGCGTCAAAGCTTATCGCATCGGCGGCTATGAGCCTTGGGAACACCGTTCATTCGGCGGAGACCATTGGTATGGCTCAGAGAGGCGGCTCGGTCACAAGTCACATTCGCATTGGAGACAATGCATACTCCCCGCTTATCCCTCTAGGAAGTGCTGATGTTATCATTGCTTTTGAGCCTGCGGAGGCGGTAAGAAACCTGATGTATCTGAAAAAGGACGGATTTGTGATAGTTAACCGGATCCCCGTTAAGCCTACCACCGAGTCGATTCACGAGACGGGGTATGACGGGGTGGAAATGATTGAATACATAAAGAAAAAATGCGGCTGTCTGGTGGTTGACGCTTCGGAGCTTTGCGGTGAGCTTGGCGGGAAATTTTACAACTCTGCTATTCTCGGTGCGGCTGCGGGTACGGGCAGGCTGGGTATTTCTCCCGAGGCACTTATTGCCGAGATCGAGGGGCGAGTTCCCGAAAAATTTATCGAGGCTAACAAAAAGGTTTTCTCCCTTGGACTTAAACAAGCGGAAAATTTTGACTTGTAATATTTTTTTGGAGCTTAGAAATATCAGCACGATTGGAATTTGTGGAGGTAACTTTGTGATTAAAGAAGCAACGCAAGCAGATGCTTTATCTTTGGCAGAATTGGCTATAAAATTGTGGTCAAGTCATACAAATTCAGAATTGCAATCAGGATTTCTTGACCTTATATCCAGTGATGACGCTGTTTGTTTCATTAAATATGTCGGTAATAAAGCAGTTGGTTTTGCACAGTGTCAGCTTAGAAATGATTATGTTGAAGGAACAGATTCATCTCCTGTTGGATATTTAGAGGGGATTTTTATCGAAGAAGAATATAGGCATAGTGGATATGCTAAAGAGCTTCTTTCAAAATGCGAAAAATGGGCAAAAGAAAAACACTGTACTGAATTTGCAAGTGATTGTGAAATTGACAATATCGTCAGTTTGAAGTTCCATATGGCAATGGGATTTGATGAAGCAAACAGAATTATCTGTTTTAGAAAAACTTTGTAAAGATATTGATAAATTACAATTTATATGAAAGAAGGCTTCTGTTATGAAACTAAATGAAGTTCAGCTGGGTCAGGTAAATGCTCAGATACAAAGGCTTATAAAGACCGACAGCTATTATGGCAGGATGTACCGTGATATGGGCATTGACGGTATAAGCAGTCAGGAGGATTTTGAAAAGCTCCCCTTTTCAAGCAAGGACGATCTGAGAAATGCTTATCCTCTGGGCATTCAGGCTGTTTCCGATGAGGAGGTTGTGCGCATTCACTCATCATCGGGTACTACGGGCAAGCCTGTTATTATCCCCTACACCGCTAAGGACGTGGACGACTGGGCTATTATGTTTGCAAGGTGCTACGAGACTGCGGGCATTACCAAAAAAGACAGGATCCAGATAACTCCCGGCTATGGACTGTGGACTGCGGGAATAGGCTTCCAGGCAGGCTGCGAGAAGCTGGGTGCTATGGCTATCCCTATGGGTCCCGGCAACACCGAAAAGCAGCTGCAGATGATGATAGACCTTAAATCTACCGTTATTACGGCGACCTCTTCCTATGCTCTGCTGCTTTCTGAAGAGATAAACAAGAGGGGCATCAGAGATCAGATCCATCTTAAAAAAGGCGTTTTCGGCTCTGAGAGATGGAGCGAGAAGATGAGAAAGTCCATTGCCGAGGGACTTGGTATTGAGCTTTATGATATTTACGGACTTACTGAAATTTACGGTCCGGGTATCGGTATCAACTGCTCTGAGGAGAGAGGCATTCATTACTGGGACGATTACATTTATATTGAGATCATCGACCCGAAAACGGGCAAGCCTGTTCCCGACGGAACTGAGGGCGAAATTGTTATCACCACTCTTGTGAAGGAGGGTGCGCCTCTTATCCGTTTCCGCACTCACGATATCTCACGTATCATTCCCGAAAAATGCTCCTGCGGCAGAAGCTATCCCCGCATTGACGTTATCAAGGGAAGAAGCGACGATATGTTCAAGGTCCACGGCGTGAATATGTTCCCAAGTCAGGTGGAGGAAATTCTCAAGAAGGTGGACGGTGTTTCAAGCGAATACAGCATCAACATTGCTCACGACGACGAGAAGAACAGGGACGTTATGCTCCTTACCGCCGAGGCTGAGGGACGGGTGAATTTCGAAAACACGGGCAAGAAGATAACCGAGCTTTTCAAGTCCCTTATCGGCGTTACTCCCAAGGTGACGGTAGTTCCTGTTGGAACGCTGCCCAGAAGCGAAAAAAAGACCAAGAGGGTCATTGACCACAGGGTACTGTAAGTTTGATCTGCCGGCAAATATTCTGTTGGCAGATTTTTTTGTAACGTTTTTCCTTTCGGTTCGTCTAAATATATGAAAGCAAAAAAGGAGGTGGGGAATTGTCGGAGTTTGACGAGATATACAGACTTTACGCCGAGGACGTTTACCGCTTTCTGCTTCGTATCAGCGGAAGTGAGGATATTGCCGAGGAGCTTACAAGCGAGACGTTTTACAAAGCGGTCAAAAGCATTGACAGCTATCGGGGAGACTGCAAAATGTACGTATGGCTCATTTCAATCGGCAAAAATCTGTATTTCGACTATCTGAAAAAAGCAGAACGGAAAAACCGCTTCCTTGAGGACTGCGAGCTTTCGGACGGAAGCGACATTACCTTGTCATTTGAAAACAAGGAACAGGCTTTGAAAATACATCAGGTGCTTCACACCCTTGAGGAGCCTTTCAAGGAAGTGTTTTCCCTGCGTATCTTCGGGGAGCTTTCATTTAAGGAGATAGGTTCCCTGTTCGGAAGATCCGACGGCTGGGCAAGGACTGTTTTTTTCAGAGCAAAAGAAAAAATCATCAACGAACTGAAGGAGAGTGAACAGTTATGAAATGCGAAATAATAAGAGATCTTCTGCCTGCATACTGTGATGGGGTATGCTCGGAGGAGACGGCGGCGGAAATAAAAGCCCACACAGCAGAATGCTCCGAATGCAGAAAAATGCTCAAGGCTTTCGGCAGTGAGATAAAAACGGCTGACGGAAGCTCATCCGCTCCCGAAAAGCCCTTTAAAAAAATTCGGGGAAGTATTCGCAGAAGCAAGGTCATCAGTCTGATGATCCTTATCATTCTGATAATCGTACTGTCGGTGATCGGGTATCTCAGTTACGGACAGCTTATTCGCCAAAGCGGTCATCAGAGCTTTGAAACACTCTTTGCCGCTTACAATTCAAAAAAGCTCATAAGTGAATATTGCAGCGGCGATCTGGAGTATGTTACCGATAAGATAAATGTTTGGCATGATGATTCACTGTTTGAGTACAAGGCGGAAATACAGGACTATGCCGCAAAGGAGCTTAGAAGCTTTTACAAGGATTATATTGAGGGAAATGATATCACTGTTACCCGAAGCAATGATCTCGATTATGAATTCTACGGCACGACCTTCACTACGGTACCTGCTTGCACGGTTTTTATTCAGGGAGACAAGCTTCCTGCTATTGCTATGTTTGTTTGTCAGGAGGGATATTACAACACTGTCATTCCCTATCCGTATGAGATGGACAAAAGATGGGAAAATGAAGATTATGAGGAGCTTAAAAGACGTGTATATCAGCTTCAGTATGCTTTGTATCCCTACCCTCCCCTTACTGTACTTGAGGAAAAACTGTTTACAAACGAAAAAGAGCGGGACAGATCTTACGAATTTGTCTGCGAGAAATATACAGACGGTTCGGACGAGGAGTACAGCGCTAAGCTGTATGAGAGGATAAACACTCTTATGGAAACGGAGATCATCTGCGAGGATCTCAGCCTTACGGATTATAGGTTCGACTCGGAAAATGAACGCTATCTTGCAGACATTCGCATAACTTTTCTTGAACCGTCAACGGGAAAACGTGCGGTTTATATCCGTACTGCACAGGTTAATGACAGGATTATTTTACTGCCCGAATTTCAGCCTATGATAATTGATGAAGGGATCAGCACCGGTATACGGACACAGATTGAGATGATCTTCTGACCCCAATTTCAGAAATTTGAAAAAAATCCTTGAAAACTATTGCAAATTTCTCCAAAATGGTATAAAATATAGTTGAGGGCTTCTTTTATCCGAAGCCGCACTATTTCTTTATGAAAGGATGTCATACCAATGGCAGGATTAAACAAGGTCACTGTTGACGACATTAACGTTAAGGGCAAAAAGGTTCTCGTAAGAGTTGATTTCAACGTTCCTATGAAGGACGGCGTTATCACTAACGATAACAGAATCCAGGCTGCTCTTCCCACTATCAAGAAGCTTATTTCCGACGGAGGCAAGGTTGTTCTCTGCTCTCATCTCGGCAAGCCCAAGAACGGTCCCGAGGCTAAGTTCTCCCTCAAGGCTGCTGCTGACAGACTTGCAGAGCTGGTTGATACCAAGGTTGTTTTCGCTGCTGACGATACCGTTGTTGGCGACAATGCAAAGAAGGCTGTTGCTGAGATGAAGGACGGCGAGATCGTTGTTCTCGAGAATACTCGTTTCAGAGGCGCTGACGAGACCAAGAACGGCGAGAACCTTTCCAAGGAGCTTGCTGACCTGGTTGACGGTCAGGTATTCGTTATGGACGCTTTCGGTTCCGCTCACCGTGCTCACGCTTCCACTGCAGGCGTTACAAAGTTCGTTAAGGAAACTGCTGTAGGTTACCTTATGCAGAAGGAGATCCAGTTCCTGGGCAATGCTGTTGAGGATCCCGTTCGTCCCTTCGTTGCTATTCTCGGCGGCGCTAAGGTTGCCGACAAGCTGAACGTTATCAACAACCTTCTCGATAAGTGCGACACTCTTATCATCGGCGGCGGTATGGCTTATACATTCCTCAAGGCCAAGGGCTATGAGGTTGGTACTTCTCTCGTTGACGACGAGAAGATAGACTACTGCAAGGAAATGATGGCTAAGGCTGAGCAGCTGGGCAAGAAGCTCCTTCTCCCCATCGACACCACTATTGCTGCTTCCTTCCCCGATCCTATCGACGCTGAGATCGCTGTTGAGGTAGTTGACTCCGACAAGATCCCCGCTGACAAGATGGGTCTCGATATCGGAACAAAGACTATGGAGCTTTTCGGTGAGGCTGTTAAGTCCGCTAAGACTGTTGTTTGGAACGGTCCTATGGGCGTTTTCGAGAACCCTGTTCTCGCTAAGGGCACTATCGCTGTAGCTAAGGCTCTTGCCGAGACCGATGCTACCACTATCATCGGCGGCGGCGACTCTGCTGCGGCTGTTATGCAGCTCGGCTTTGCTGACAAGATGTCCCACATCTCCACCGGCGGCGGCGCTTCTCTCGAATACCTCGAGGGCAAGGTTCTTCCCGGCGTTGATGTTATCGCTGAAAAGTAATCTTTTGCTTACTTTCGGGACGGAGCGCCTGCTTCGTCCCGTTTTTTTCTTATTATGGGTACAATTATGGACGAAAATTTCTATCGTAATGCTGTTCGGAACGCTGTTTCAAAGGGTGCGGAGCTGCTTGAACAGATCAAAAAGGGAGACATATCCCGGGTTCGCTGCGATATGAGCGGAGAATACGACGGCGGCGGAATTTACGATATTAACAGTAAAAATCGTATGCTGCTTGCTCGTTTCCTTATGTGGCAGGACAGGCTGCCCGATGATGGAGAAGAACTGCTTTCTATGATTATGAAGGAGGAAATTTCCGCCCGCAGACAGGATTCCTTTCAAGGCTTCGGTGACGGGCTTGAAATACTTACCGCTTTGCTCGATCATTATTACAATGAGGACGGCAGATATGACAATTTATTCGGGCAGGCTAAGAACGCTAATTTTGACACCTTCTGTGGCTATGAACCAAAAGAATGCGTAAAAATTCTGTCGGAAAAGATAGATGATCTGTCTCCTACTGACTGCATTTATTTTCTCGCCGATCTGGATAATTTAGACGAGGCAGGAAGACTTGCAGAAAAATATGCGGAGGATAATCCGCCTTTTTCAGTAACTGAGTACAAGTTTCTGATATACATCAATAATTATACGGGAAGAAAACAGTATAATATCCCATATTACGAGGCTGTTGCGGATATATTCCTTGAGCGTGAGGATCCATGGGATGTTTCTTCTTCGCTGAGTCAGCTTATCAGAGCATACATTGAGGTTGGAGAATATGATAAGGCATATCTTGCTATGGGCAGGGCAAGGGAATTTATTTTTAAGGTCTCCGAATGGAACGAATGCGGACTGGGAAGAGATTATTTTGAATATGCCGCTGAGCTTGTTTGCACAATGCCCGATAAAGCCCGAAGCATATGGGAAGAATGGCGGTATTTTTCGGTGAAATTTCCCGATGATATGAGCGTTAATTGTCTGAAAAAGCATATTCATGCCGCAGAAGCTGTGGGCGATACCGAAGCAGCTCATATTTTCCGAAGCGCTCTTGACAGAACAATGGAATAATTATCTAAAATCAAGGAGGAAAATTTATGATACTTGAAAACGAAAAAATCGACATCTGCCGTGACTGCGACTTCTCCTATTCCAACATCACAGGCTCGGATCTTACCGCTGTTTCCGCTATGGACTGCGATTTTTCCGAGATAACTTTGAATGGCTGCAATATGATATCCGCTCATCTGGAAAATGTTATGCTGGAGGACGCTTCCATTGAGAACGGCAATATGGCAAACTCCTCATTCACCGACCTTTCCCTGGCGGGTCTCAGAATGCTAAACGGCGACATTCAGAGAGGAAAGCTTGAAAGCGTTGATATGAACGGCATTTCCGTCAAGGGCTGCGATATGTCGGGAGCAGTGCTTGAAAACTGCAACCTTGAGGGGCTTGCTATAAGCTCCTGTCAGATATCCGGTATGAGCATTGACGGTATCCCCGTTAAGGAGCTTCTGGAAAAATATTACAGATAATTCGGGAGGGTGTCTATGGATAACAGGGCTGTTTTTGAGGAGATAAAGAAACTCCGTTCTCCCCACCGCACCGTTATTATCGGCATTGACGGGCTGGGCGGTGCAGGCAAAAGCACTGTTTCCGAAAGCATAAAAACGGCTTTTGCGGATACAGATATAATAGTTACAATTCTGCACATTGACGATTTCATTCACCCGAGAGCTGTGAGATACAGCGATAAGGCGAAGGAATGGGAATGCTATTATTATCTGCAGTGGCGGTATGATTATCTTATCCAAGAGATAATCAAGCCCATACGGAGCGGTGCGCCTTTTCATAAAAAGATAGAGCTTTATGACAAGGAAAATGATGACTACATTCTTTCTCAAACGGATATCCCTGTGGGAAGTGTTGTCATTATTGAGGGGATTTTTTTGCAGAGAGAAGAGCTTGAGAATTTATTCGACTTTATGATATACATTGACGTTCCCGAGGAAACGCGCCTTGAACGTGTACTCAAAAGAGACGGGTATATCGGAGATAAGGCGCAGATAGCCGCTAAATATAACTCCCGCTATTTTCCTGCCGAGCGGTACTACTGCGAGCAATGCTCCCCTGCAGATAAGGCTCATCTCGTTATCGGACAAGGACGCACATATGCTTGACAAACAGGTTTGTGAATGCTAAAATAGATATAGTCAGATTTTTATTTTTAAGGAGTTTTTTTAATGAGCGTTAAATTCCATCTCCCCGATTTCTGGTCCCACGGTCCACTTAATCTTGCTCTTATTGATATGATAAAAAGCAACCCCGAATATTTCTATGACGGCGTAGAGATCGCATCTGTTTACGGCTGCTTTCCTCCTGCTGTATGGAACGGCGGAAGAAACATTAACGGTTATGCTTCCGAAGATGTTATCAAAGAGGTTCTGAACGAGTTTAATTCACGGGGCATTCCCTGCCGCTTTACATTCACAAATCCTCATCTCACCAAAGAGCATATGAGCGATAAATTCTGCAACCACCTTCTTGAGCTTGCGGACAACGGGCTTAATGAGGCTATTGTGAACACTCAGGTGGTCGAAGATCACATTCGGAAAAATTTCCCAAAGTACAAGATAACCTCCTCCACCTGCAAGCAGATAAGGGATATGGACAAGCTTATCGCCGAGCTTGAAAAGGACTACAGCCTTGTGGTTCTCGACTACAACTGGAATAACAATATGGAGGCGTTGGCGCAGATTCCCGAGAAGTACCGCAGCAGGCTTGAGGTGCTTGTATGCCCCTACTGCTTCCCCAACTGTCAGCGCAGGGGCGAGCATTACAGCTTCCTCGGAAAGCAGCAGATAGAGCGCTCCACCATCAACGCTTTCCAGGGTATGGGCGGTATGCAGCTGAACGTTAAGCAGGAAAAGCCATTCCTTTGCGAGGCAATTAACAAGAATTTCCTTGAGACCACGGAATTTTCCACCCACGTTACTCCCGATACTTTATATAATAAATACGTTCCTTTAGGATATGAGCAGTTCAAGATAGAGGGCAGAACTATTCACCCTCTGAATGTTATTGAGAGCTATGTTTATTATATGGTAAAGCCCGAATACAAGGATATGGTAAGGCTTAAGCTGGGTCTCAGCGTTTTTAAGCCGAGAGTTTGATAATTATGATACCGCGGATAAGTGTTTTTTATCTGCGGTATTTTTTTCTGTTGACTAAAGCTTGAATTTTGAATTTCAAATAAAAATTATCGTTTTTCGGTAAATAAGTATTGACAAACACATTTTGGTGTGCTATAATGCAGATAGTGGAAATGCTTTTACTTATTTACTGAAAGGCGGTTTTTTATTATGACAAAAAATAACAGATCAATAAAACTGACGGGTATTCTCATTAAAACGGCTATAGTTCTCTGCTTTGCCGCGCTGTTTATTATGCCCTATGCGGCAGAGGTTTACAAGCAGGTGTCACTTATGCACGACGATGTTACCGTTCCCCTGCTTATCACCTTTTACTCCTGCGCCGGGGTGGGATTTGTGATACTTTTCGTTCTCGACAGGCTTGTTGCTAACATAAGCAAGGGCGATGTCTTTGTTAATGACAACATCAAGCTTCTGAGGATATTGTCCTACTGCTGCTTTATCATTTCCTTTATCACTCTGATCTTTGCACGTTTCAGGATAATTGTTTTCGTTATCACCTTTGCTGCGGCGTTCTTCGGGCTTATCCTTCGGGTAATCAAGAACTGCTTTGAAGAAGCTGTGAAGCTGCGTGAAGAAAATGATTTTACTATATGAGCAGAGGTGAGGATATATGGCAATTATTGTTAATCTTGATGTTGTAATGGCAAAGAGAAAAATAGGCTCGGGCGAGCTTGCGGAGAAGATAGGCATTACTCAGGCTAATCTTTCCATTCTCAAAACAGGCAAGGCTAAGGCTGTACGCTTTTCCACACTTGAAAAGCTCTGCGATGTTCTTGACTGTCAGCCCGGGGATATTCTGGAATTCAGACGTGAGGAGGGTGAAGAAGATGAATGAGGCAGGTTTTATACCCATGGACACTCCACTCGGCAAGGGTAATGAAGCCGTTTTTTCAAAGAGGGAAAAGATTTTTTCATTTGTGGCGGCGGCTCTGGGCTTTGTTTTTGTAAAATGCTTTGCTGCTCCATTTATGATAAATGTGCGAATGGGGCTGGGTGCGGCGGTATTTCTGATACTCACCCTTATTTTTACTCTCGTCTTTAAAAAGGGCAGAAAAATAACGCCCTCAAAGGCGCTTCGCACTGTTTTATGCATTATGTTTTCCGCTAATATTTTCATAAGCGCAAATTTTCTGATTCAGTCTCTTTGCTTTATTTTTGCGGCGATGATACTTGTTTACGACTGCCTTGCAGACTGCGATAATAGGTTTGACAGGATAAGAAAGCTTTTCCCTGCGGATGTGCTTTCGGCGGCTTTCCGTCCCTTATCGGATATGAGTGCCTGCCCCGGCGCTATGAAGTCTGCGGCGGATAAAAACAATGCGGGAAAGACTGTAAAAAACGCTCTTTTAGGTCTTGCGATCGCACTGCCATCAACCATTATAGTAGGTATCCTTCTTATGAGCGCTGACAGCGGATTTGCGGATATACTGACCTCCATTACTGACGGTGGGCTAAGATCTGTGCTGATATTCGCCGCTCAGGCGGTCATCGGTCTGCCTGTGGGCTTTTACATTTTTGCAATGTGCCACGCCCCGAATGAATGTGACGAAAGCAGCGATGAATACTTTCTTGAAAGGATAGCGTCGGTGAGATTTGTGCCTTCGGGTGCGGCGGCGTTCTCGGCGGTTCCTCTCTGCGTGATGTATGTGATATTTTTCTTCTCACAGGCTTCATATTTCCTGTCCTCATTCGCTTCAAGGCTCCCCTCGGATATGGCAAGCTATTCGGAATATGCAAGACGGGGATTTTTCGAGCTGTGCATTGTTGCGCTTATAAATTTAGCTGTGATAATCGGCATAAATCTTTTCTCGAAATACGGTGAGGACGGAAAAAAGTCTAAATTTCTGAAAATAATGACCGTCACCCTCTGTATATTTACAATTCTCCTCATTGCCACAGCCGTAAGCAAAATGGTTATGTACATAAGCGTTTACGGGCTTACAAGGCTGAGATTTTATACAAGCTGGTTTATGCTTCTGCTGGGGGTGCTGTTTATCGGGATAATTATTTCGGTGGTATGTGAGAATTTTAATCTGTCAAAATTCGCTGTGACTGCATTTACCGTAATGTTTGCCGTTCTGAGCTTTTCAAATGCCGACAGGATAATTGCGGAATACAACATTGGCAGATACTTAGACGGCACTCTCCCCTCGGCGGACATAACCATGTTTCGTGAGCTTTCCGCTGACGCTGTTCCTGCGGCGGAGAAGCTTCGGGGACACATCTCCCAAAATGAGGAAGAAAAGCTTGACGAGATACTTGAAAGCAAGCTTCAGGAATTTCACAAGGCGGATATCCGCACATTTACCGTAAGCGAGCTGATGGCGGAGAGGTGTCAAAGTGAAAGGCTGTAAGATACTTATATGCGGTGGGGCACTCATAATAATGCACTATGTAGATTTTATGCTGTTTGACAAGGGCTTTCCCGCCGCTCTGCTCGTCACCGCCGCCGCAGGTGCTGTCTGCGGCAGGGTATGCGGGGAAAAGAAATTTATGGATACGGCTGTTAATACTATGCTTACGCTTGTGCTGTATGCGGTGCTCATATTCCTGACGGGAAGGCTTAACATTTACGAACTGATAATGTTTCCTCACGGAATGACCGAGGAAAACTATCTGAGCGCTTCAAACCGAGGTGCGGCGGGACTTATAATAATGCTTATTTTCGCTGTGACTGTGGGTTCGATGATCCTTGGAGCGGCGGTATACTGTGGGATAAAGAGCGGAGGCGTGGAAGATCAAAGATGAAATCTCCGCTCAAACTCGTCCTTTGTGGTTTTTCCTCTGAAAAGGAACAGCGCCGCCATAAGCATTACGCTGAGACAGGTGCATATGACTGTGGGGTAGGTTATATTCGTAAGCCCCGCTATAAGGCAGATAAGGGGCAGAAAGCCGTAAAATCCCCCGATTATGAGATAGAGCATATACTCTCCCGACTTCATTTTCAGCACCTTTGCGATTATGAAAATGGATATTACGGCGCATATGCTGGCGCAGGGCAGGACAAAATCCACCGACCAGCCCCGCCACCCCGTAAATCTGTCCCAAATTACGGACAAGGAGGTTATGAGGATAAGCTCCCAGGTGATGTTTTTGAGTATCCTGCGGCGGTAGGTTATGCCCACCGAGGTGGTGAGCCATGCGCAGATTATTCCGCCTATGCATATGAGCGACCAGGTTATCCGTCCCGAAATGATATAATCCGTGCCTATACAAATTGCCGCTGCAGATATGGCGATAAATGAAATAAGCTTTATGAGAAAGTCGCTTCCGAAGCGGCTTTCCGTTATTTTGGGATACATCTCGGGCTCGGGTGTGCCTGTAAGCTCTCCCTGACAGAGGGGACAGCGATCCTTGTCGCCGTCAACGTTTATTCTGCATTTTCTGCACTGCTGCATTCTTCGCTCACCTCCTGAACGGGTCTTTCGGCGTATGAGTCATTGCTCCTTATTGTGACCTCAATATCCTGAGACGTAAGCATTCTGAAAAAGTTCCGCTGAACGTCGGTGGAAGCATAGCTTGAGGTTATTCCCATTTGCAGGACATCGTTATAGGAGCAGATATTGAGCTGGATATTTCCCGTGCTTACAAATACGGAAAAGCTTCTTATCAGCCCGTCAAACTGTCGGGGCATTTTTATCCTGCCCACATTCGAGATAACGGAGGTCTCGCTTCTGACACTGATATGACGGGCAATTCTCAGAACTTTGTTCTTGAGGGGCAGAGGTGCGATGCGCACGAAGGGATTGTGCTCAAGGGCAGCAAGGCTGTTCATTCGCACAGCAAGCTTGTCCTTTGTGAGCTGCTCCTTGAACATTTCGTTCACGCAGGAAATGATGTCCTCAAGGGAGCCGTCCCGCTTTGCAAAGCTGTATTTTACGGATATCATTCCGAAAAAATTCTTGGCTGTTTCCGATGGAAAAAACTGCCTGAGATTTACGGGGATATTTATGACCACAGGCTTTTTTCTGCTCTGCACGGACATTTCCATACTCAGCGCCTTGATATAAAGGGCGGTGAGAAATACGGTGAGAGTTGTATTATATTTATGTGCCGCCGCTATAACGCTCTGAACCGAAGCAAAGCCCTCTATTGCCGAAAGCCTGTTGTTTTCAAGTCTTTCCGACCTGAGACGGAACGCCTTTACCATTTTAGCCTTTGGCTTTTTGATAGTCTTGTCGTAATATTTTGAAAAGCTGTCCGCATTTTTCTGGGAAAATGAAGCGTCATTATCCAGCACGGGAAGCTCGTCTTCGAAAAGCTCGGCGTAGCGGTAGATGATGTATCGGTAAACGATAGTTTTAAGCAGCATAAGCGCGCCTGTGCCGTCAGCAAGTACATGGAAGACCTCAAGATTTATCCTGCTTCGGTGATAGGTTATCCTATAAAGCAGAGAACGGGAATCTTCCTCGTAAATTGCGGCGCATACGGGAGAGCTTTCCTCGGTGACAACAGGTTTCAAGTCACAGTTTTCCAGATAATACCAGAATACCCCCTTTTTCATTATCATATTGAAATTGGGATAGCTCTCCGTCGCTCTTTCGGCGGCTTTCTGCAGCAGCTCGGGGTCTATCTCATCGTTAAGCTCGCAGGAAAAACGAAACACTCTGGTATCGGATTTTTCCACAGTGGAGGGAAATATCTTGGCAGCGTTGTCAAGACGGCTCCAGGAGGTATGTTTTTCACGTTTCATAATAGATCACCTGCTCTCAGTCCGTAAGGCGCAGAAAATACATTATCATACTTACCGCCTTGCGTGCGTGGGGGTTAAATTGCAGGTCGGAAGCGAAAAAGCCGTGATACGCCTTTTTTATTCGAAATGCCATTACCCTTGCGCCGCTTTTGTAAAGTCTTTTCGCAAATGCCTCGCCCTCGTCGCGGAGGGGACATCTCTCGGCGGTTATCACAAGAGTGTCGGGCATTCCTTTAAGGCTTTTCGCCTTGAGAGGAGCCACATAGGGATCGTTTTTCTCCTCGGGGCTGTTTAAATACAGCTCAAAATATCCTCTCATACGCTCGGCAGTGAGGATACAGCCCTCGCCGTTTTCACGGAAGGATTCATAGGGCGAATCCTCTCCGAACTCGCAGTCGGCGGCGGGGTATATAAGAATCTGCCTGCGTACTCTGAACTCTCCCCTGTCACGGGCTTTAAGGGCAACGGCAGCGGCAAGATTTCCTCCTGCACTGTCTCCTATAAGGACAATATCATTTGACGACACGCCCCTTTTAACAGCGTATTTATGGATACGTCGTGCGGCTTCGTAGCAGTCGTTCAGACCTGCGGGATATTTATTCTCGGGAGCAAGGCGGTAATTTACGGAAACCACATAGCTGCCCGTTATGCGTGAAAGCTGCTTGCACACCTTATGATACCTGTCGATATCGTCAATGACCCAGCCGCCTCCGTGAAAGAATATAAGCACTCGTTTTTTGGGGCTTAGCACAGAGGGGGGATATATTCGAACGGGTATGGCTCTGCCGTCACGTGCTGTTATATCCCTGTCGTAATGACCGTCCTTGGCGGTGGCGGCGGTGCGCACAAGCAGGTGGATAAGCTCCCTGTGAAGGCGGTAGACCTTCCTGATATCGGGGGGATTTATCCTGCTGATTATATGATCAATAAAGCTGCTCATTTTTCTTCAATGCCTTTCAGATATTCTATATTTCTATTATACTATAAATCTTCCGTAAGGTCAATCGTATTATGTAAACTGCTGACGTTATGACGAAAATTTACACGGGGGTAAAAAATTTCCGCCGAATGTTTTTCAGACGGCGGAAACAGGTAAATCTCATTTGTAAAAAATAAATATACTTTGATCAGTAAATCACATTATCCTCCTTTACGGTTTGGTGCCAAATCAACAAATTTTACTTTCATGCCCTCATCAAAATATAGGGAAAGATAAAATGCTCTTAAATTACCATCTAACCAGTCAATTTCTAAACCGATATAATAAGTTATTTTTGCATAAACTATTTCTTCTTTTTTTGAAATAGTCTCTTTTCTTTTGCCTTTAAATTCTACATATTCTGTTTGTACATCAATTCCATTGTCAAGCAGCAGATCATAACATTCATCATATGATTTACCGATGAGAGCTCTTGTTTTGACTAATTTATACGCTTGCAGATACGAATCATCATCTGTTTCATCTCTTAACAAAGGATAAGGATAAAAGCAGCAAAACAAACATATTACTATTGCGCAGCATCCTATTATTAAAAAAACAAGTCTTCTTTTTTTCATATTGGCCGCAAAACAGCGGATATGCCCTCTCAGGGAATAAGCAAGATATTCATTTTCAAGCTTGTGTCTTATACTTGTCCAGGTTTTCATATAAATATTTCGCCCCACTTTATTTCACGAATGTTATTCCCCATATAAAATTATTTGGTATCAATAGAAAATACTGATACCAAACAATAAAAATTAACGTTATTATGTTTATCCCCAAACATAATATTTTTGAATTTCAGCTATTCACTTCTCCGTCTCTGCCCAACAAGATAAGCAATGAAATTCACAAATATGAGCAGACAGGCGGTGCTTGCCGCCACAAGATACTGAACGGCATCGAGAGCCGCCGAATTAACGATAAGTCCGAAGCCTGCTGTTGCAGCAATCGAAAACGCCGAGCCCAGAAGCTCCGAAGATATCTGAGATACGGTGGAAAATCCCCCCGAAAGAGCGAAGGCTCCCGAAATTACGGATATCATCAGTGCAGAAGCGAGGAAAATGCCGCTAAAAAGCATCATACTTTCCTCACCCAATCCGGGTATACTGAAAATATCCACATTTTCCGAAACCGAGATCTCATAATACGCAAAATCGTTCTTGGGAGTATAATCGGTATAAACGCTCCTGAAGGGGAAGGAGAAGATGAAGAAAAAGGCGATAAGGATAAAGGTGAAAATATTTAACACGCACAGGCTTTTGCTTTTTTTGCTGAACAAGGGTATCTTTTCCTCGGAAAGCTTGTCCTCCCCGCCCTTTGGGCAGCTGCCCGAAAGTCCCACAGCAAGCATACAAAGAAATGCAGTCTGAATGCAGGAAAAAGCCGAGCCTGCTCCGCTGAGTGCGGACATAACTATTGTAACCGATACCACTACCGACGCAGCAACTCTCACGCCCGACATTTTCCCAAGTCTCTTCATAAGCTCGGGGCTGTTTGACGCACGACAGGTCTTTTTAAGAAGCTCGCTGCCCTTTGCACCCGTTGTTCTGCCCGTAATTATGTACAGTGAACATCTGAGAGAGGGTCTTGATGTGGTGACGGATATCATTGAACCCGTACAGAGCGCACAGGCAAGGGTCTCAAGGAGAGGTACGGCAATATTATCCAAATTGAAGGCTCCGCCGTCCGTAATGAAAAGCCTGGAAAGCACTACCGATATGCCTGCCAACGCGCCGAGAGAGCTTCCAAGGCTGTTAAGGTCACCAAGGCTTCCCGAAAGTCTCGGGTCAACGCTCTTTTGGTTGTCAAGCATCATTTTTCTGGAAAGCCCGTATTTTCTGAGGGCAAAAAACTGTATCAGCCACATCGCAATGCCGATACCAGCCGCAGCGGACACCTCGGCAATGCAGGAATAGCTTTCCGAGCCGAAAAACAGGGCTGCTGCCGCCAAGATCACCGATGTCAGAGAAATAACCACATACTTGTTGCAGATAGCCCCCCAAGCCGCAGTCAATAACGAAACGAAGCCTGCGCTCTCAGTGCTTTTTGGCTCCTGCTTCGCTGAATTTATCATAAAATCATCTCACTATAAAAAAATAGCGCATAAAATTTTAACTATGCGTAATAATTATATCATAAAAGCAGATTTTTGTCAATGGTTTTTATGATATTACATTGAAAGAACTGTCCCCCCAAAAAAACAGTTCAATTCTTAAATTTCTGTAAACGCTATTGCTTTTTTGGGAAAATGCGGTATAATTAAAGATGTATTACTATTTTTTCAAAGGAAAGGAATAACCAAAATATGTCAAATATTTATTTTATGCTTGCCAATACCGCAACTGCCACCGCAGATGAAGCTGCAATGACAGGTCAGCTCATATCTTCTGTGGGTATGCTCATTGTGGTAATGGTAATTTTCTATTTTATGCTTATCCGTCCTCAGAACAAGAAGGAAAAAGAGCAGAAGAAAATGCGTGACAACATTCAGATAGGCGACGAGGTCACTACCATCGGCGGCATTGTGGGCATTGTTGTCCGCAAGAACGAGGACACCCAGACAGTTGTTATCGAAACAGGCGGCGACCGCAGCAAGATAAGAGTTAAGATCTGGGCTATCTCCGAAAATCTCACTCAGCACGATGATGTTGAGGAGCTTGGCAAGAAAAAGTAAGCTTACAACTTAAATCGGGACTGACGATGCAGTAAACTCGTCAGTCCCGATTTTTTGTATTTATAAATTCAGCTTTCCGCTTTTACATCGGATTCCTTTTCAGGCTCCTTCGGCGGCTCGTATTTTGCAAATATCATCTTTTCCTCCCCTATCTCCCCCTCAAGAGTATATGTGACCGTAACCGTTACCCCGTTTTTATCGCTGTTTTTTTCTATTTCTCTGTTAATGACCTCCGCTCCCCCGTCAAGAAAATTCTGCTCGTATTTTTCTATCCTCCCCATAATATTCTGCTCCGCCTGCTCCTCTGTAAGGGTAACGCTCTGAGCCTTCATAATGCGGTAATGCCCTGTAATACGATAAACGGGCAGGGACAGCCCCAGAAATGTGAGCTGCTCCTCTGTCTCGCTGTACTCGTAATCCCCCGAGGGAAGCTTTGCAGGACTGTAGACAAGCTTGTGTCCGAATATTTTCAGTGCCTTTGCGCTCTGCTCGCCCACGCATACCTTCTCTTCGGTCACAAGCCTTTCCGAAAATGTCATTTTCTCGGTGTATATCCCCTTTATCTCACCTATGGAATGGACGTAAAAGCTTCGCCCGTACTTGGTATCCACAACGCCGCTGACAAGAATATCCCCCTTTCTGACCCCGTCTCCCACCATGGGAATGAGCATTCCGCTGTACAGCTTCACTCCCGTTATCTGTGCGTCATGTGTGGCAACAATGTTGCAGGGAGTGTTTTTCCGCTCCATTACGGGGGGAAGAGTTATCTCGTTTATCTCCACCGTCACCCTGCTGCCGATATGCTTTATCCCCACCCAGTCGATGTCCTTGTCCATTGCGGCGACCTGTCTTTCCACCCGTCTTAAATTGACCGAGGAAATGCTGCTGCCGATAAACACCCCCGCGTCCTCCAGATGGGATAATATCCGCTCTGTGGGGATAGTTTCATTGCCCCCCACTTCTATTATCATCACCCTGTCGCTTAAAAACGCCACCAGCCATATAGACAGACAAAAGCCTATAACAAGCCCTAACCGCCTTTTGTAGGGCTTTAGCTCCTTTGCCGCTCCCTTTTCGTCTATCATCTCGCAGGTGAGCTTATGCTTCTCCGCAAGACTTTTCAGAGCGGAAAAATCCCTCGACCCAACATATCCGTAAAGCCTGTCACCCCTCACCGAAAGTCCGAAAAATTTAAGAGGACTGTTTCTGAGGTCGTTTATGAATTTCCCGCAGTCCCTGCCCTGCTCCGAATATATGCAGAAGCCCGTTCGGCTTCGGAGCCTGTATAACCGCATTTTATTTCACTCCTCTTTTCCGTGAAGCTCCACCGAAGTAATTTTCCCCCTGACTGCTATCCCCTCGGTATTGTAATCCGAAAGCAGCAGTCCCGTTCCCCATATCTCTATCACCATTCCCGAAAATGTTTTTACTTTCAGGTAAATGTCATTATACTCCATGATACGACTGCAGTTTTCCACCTCAAGATAGGTATTTCCGCAAATGACGATCTGGGAGCTTCGGGGTTTAAGCTCCATTCACACCCGTCCTTTCCGGGGAATATTTTTCCCTCCCCCGCATTATATATATTAAGCGCCTATGCGTTTTATGCAGACGGCAATCTGTACAAAGGACGGTATAAGATGTGAAGCTTACACATAAATTTAAGGAGCTGTGTCCCGCAGTTCCCGTGTTTTTATTTGCCGCCGCTCTCATATGGGCAGGACGTGAAGCGGCACAGGAATGTGCAAAGGCGGCGGCGCTGTGCATTTCCACCCTCATACCCTCGCTGTATGCATTCACCGCCGCCTCAAAGCTGCTTATTGAAACGGATACATATAGGCTCATAGGGAGACCCTTTTCCCTTTTTTCAAGATATATCTTCCGAATGCCCGAAGAGTTTTTCCCCGTATTTGTCATAAGCCAGCTTGCGGGATATCCCATCGGGGCGGCGCTAATAAGCAGTATGCTTGAAAGCGGTCGTATCACAAGGGCACAGGCGGAAGTGTTTTTATGCTTCTGCATTGCCCCGGGACCTGCATATATTATGGCAATATCCTCCATTGCGGCTCCCGACAGCAAAGGAGCATGGATATCCGTAATGCTCGCCGTTACGGGGACAAACCTGCTTGCCGCCCTTTTGTCCGCACCCTTTCGCCCCCTGCCCGAGAAATTCACAGAAAAGATTCGACCGAAGCTCTCGGCGGAGGATATCACAGGAGCCGCACGCTCTGCCGCAGATAGTATGACTATGATATGCGGCATGGTGCTTATTATGGCGGCTCTTATGGGGATATTTTCAAAGGCAGGGCTGCTTTCGGGCATATCGGTGCTGATATCACGTATGACGGTTGTCCACCCTGCTCAAATTTATCCCTTTGTGCGGTCATTTTTCGAGATAAGTAATTTAAGCGGAGTATTCGGTGACCCCACCGAGCTTCTGCCCCTTACCGCCGCAATGCTCTGCTTTGGCGGACTGTGCGTTCATATGCAGATAAAGGCGGTATGCAAGGGCTTCTCGCCCCTCAAAGCGCTGATATGCCGTATTCCCTGCTCCCTTGCCGCATTTATCATATGCCAAAGGCTTATCCCGAAATTCTATACAGTAAGCGTAATATCTGTAAGCGCACCCGTAAGTGACGAGATCAGATTTAGTGATTTCTCACCAATGCTCTCGATAATTTTGTTGATAATGACGATTTTGATATTATCGCAAAAAAATATAGCCAAACCCGAAAAAATGTGATATAATATAAAAAAGATGTATCTTGCTACGCAGAAAGGAATGTTTATATGGCAAAGAAGAAATACTTCGGAAACGATATTGAGCCTCAGTGCCAGTACTGCGCTTTCGGAACAAGAGCTAAGGACGGCGGCAAGGTTCTCTGCGAAAAAAGAGGTCTTGTTAACGGAGACGCTTCCTGCAATAAATTTTCGTATTCTCCCTTAAAGAGGATCCCTGTAAAGCAGCTCCATATTCCGGGCAACTTTGATGATGAGTAATACTCCGAATACATAAGTGTCTCTATGTGCCGACAATCCGTCGGCATATTTTTTCGGGAAAAATTTTGATTTTAATGGTGGTCTTATGAAACGTGTAATTGACATTTTCCTCAGGGCAGTGATGACGGGCTTTGCTATCGGCATCGGCGGAGCGGTCTTTCTTTCCTGTGACAGCAAATATATGGGCGCATTCCTTTTTGGAACGGGTCTGTTCGTGATACTTTCCTTCGGCTTCAACCTGTTTACCGGCAAGGTGGGATATGCAGTCGAAAACAAGCCCTCTTACATAATCGACCTTATTCTCATATGGCTGGGAAATCTGGCGGGAACTGCCGCAATGGGCGGTATGCTCCTGTGCACGCGAATTTCCTCTGCCATAAGCGAAAAGGCGGCGCAGATTTGCGAGGTCAAATTTAACGATGATTTACTGAGCATTTTCATACTTGCCATATTCTGCGGAATGTTAATGTTTATCGCCGCAGACGGCTACAAAAAGATAGAGAACCCCGTGGGAAAAATGCTTGCGGTATTTCTCCCCGTTATGGCGTTTATCCTCAGCGGATATGAGCACTGCGTTGCCAATATGTTTTATTTCACCGTTGCAAAGGTATGGTCGGCAAATACTTTGCTGTATCTTCTGGTGATGACATTGGGAAATGCTGTGGGCGGTATGTTTATTCCCTTTGTGAGAAAGGCGTTTGTTCAGCCCGAGGCGCAGAAAAAGGCAGGTTGAACCTGCAGCCTCTCGTTCTATAGTTTTTGAGGGGCGGCAGACAGGCGGCTCGGTACGATACAAATAAGCTGCCCGATAAATCGGAATTTGTGGGTGTAAATCATGTATACAGAATATAAGTTGGTTCCAAATCTGGACAGTATTATATGTGATGTCCTTAAAGAGAAATATGATGTTAAAAGCTATGAGAAAGGGCATTATTGGTTTACTCCTTGGGAAAATCATCGCCGTATGGTTTTCAATCTATATCCTTTGAAAGGTTCTTCATATCCTATATATTGGGGATACAATTTTGATTTTATTCCTTGGGAAAAATGTTTTTTAGGTATTAACCCTAAGCCTTGGAATGAGTCAGGAAAACTTGTATATCATCGAACAGAGAAATCAATAAATATAGATTTTCGAGGGGATATTTTTTCTTTTATTGAATATAACTTTTCTAATCCAAGCCTACATAGTTCTGAAGAACATAAAGCCTTCAGAAACAAGTATTTTGTGCAAGCATATGGTAGTGACTCACTTGAGGATATAGAAAAAATAAAAAACGTTGTTAGAAGAAATATTCCATTTATTATTGATTGGTTTGATAGAATAAAAACAATTGATGATATAATTGTCGAGCTAAGCAAAGACATAATTGATTGTGAGAACAAACGATGCTTTCCATTTTCTGCATACTGGGTAAGAGGATTTCTAAAAGCTAAGGTTCATGATATTGAAGGTGCTCTTTCCGACATAGCATATGTATATAATAAATTTAATCCCCCAACTGAGATTCCGGAGAAAGTTATAAAAAATATATACGAAATTGATAAGTTATGATTTTTTACAATATCATTCAAAAATTCCAATTTATCGGGCTGTTGACACTCCTATCGGCGCGGTGACAAAACTCACAAGTCCGCACAAATTAACAAATACAGAATTTATATTTTATAATTTATTCGCTATTCTTTAAATATAAAGTCAGCTTTTTAAAGAATAAAGAAAAAATAATAAAGAATAAATAATAAAACAAAATCCTCCCATACCGCATATTATAATGCTGTATGGGAGGTGTTTTTATAAATACAGTATACGCAAAAGCCGTTATTCACGGAAGTAATAAATATCCGGATATTTACGGCTATGCCGCATTTGTCCCCGACAAGGGAAAAACTATGGTGACAGTCTCGGTCTACGGCCTGCCAAAGGTAGAAAAATGTGACTGCCATATCTTCGCAATGCACATTCACGAGGGAGGAAGCTGTACGGGTACAGCGGAAGACCCATTTGCAGATGCAAAAACTCATTATGACCCGGGCGGCTGCCCTCACCCCTGCCACTCGGGAGATATGCCGCCGCTTTACGCCGACAAAAACGGAACAGCCAAATTCGCCTTTGTCACCGACCGCTTTACGCCCGAGGAGATGATCGGCAGAACTATTATTATCCACGCAGACCCCGACGACTTTCACACCCAACCCTCGGGCAATTCGGGAGAGAAAATAGCCTGCGGAGTTATTGAGAAAATGGGATAATTTTATCCCCGCCTTATTATCTCAGGCTCGCACTCTAAGCTTATGCCCCGTTTTTCATAAACCGTTTTTTTAACGTGTTCGATGACGTTCATAACGTCCTCAAAGGAAGCAGTTCCCTTGTTTATCACAAAACCGCTGTGCTTAACGCTTACCTCGGCGTCACCGCAGGAATAGCCCTTGAGTCCGCACTCCTCGATAAGGAGAGCCGCAAAGGTTCCCTCGGGACGCTTGAAGGTGCTGCCAGCGCTTCGGTATTCAAGGGGCTGCTTTTCCTTTCGCTTTGCGGTAAGCTCCGCCATTTTTGCGGATATCTCGTCGGTATTGCCCGGAGAAAGCTTCAGCCTTGCGGACAGGATAATATATCCACCGCCCGAAAACAGGCTGTGACGATAGCCGAAATCAAGCTCATCTGCGGAAAATTCACGGATATTTCCAAAGAAGTCCGAAGCGGTAACGCTTATAACTATATCCTTCATCTCGCCGCCGTATGCCCCCGCATTCATATATACCGCACCGCCCACGTTGCCGGGTATGCCGTAGGCGAACTCAAGTCCCGTAAGCCCTCTGTCACGTGCAAATGCGCTGACAGCAGACAAAGCCGCTCCCGCCTGACAGTCAATAATACCATTTTCCTCGGAAATACGGGCGATATCTTTTCCCATATGGAGGAATACCATAGGTATCTCCCCGTCCTCCACCAGCAGATTTGAGCCTTTCCCAATAACGTAAAAGGGAATTTTTTCCACAGAAAGCGCTTTCACAAGCTCCGCCGCACCCTTTTCATCGCCTATTTCTATCATCAGAGGACATTTTCCGCCTATACCGAAGGTGGTATATCGGCTGAGAGGGACGTTTTCAAGGCATTCAAAGCCCAGCGCCTCCGCAAGCTCCTTTATTTTATTTATTTTCATTGTCATAGTCATCACCCAAAGTCCATTATGCCATAAATCAGCTGAAAATAATGCCGTTTTTTCTGTTTATCCTTTCAAGGAGCAGCTCCCTGTCCGTATTAACAATAAGCCGCTGCGGATAATCAAATTCCTCAAGCAGCGAAAGTGAACGGCTCACCTGCCCCACAGCCGCAAAAAAATGAGCGTCGGTGTTTACGATAACGCTGACCTCATATTTTTTGCATAATGGAATTATCTCCCGATAATTTTTCTCCGAATTTTTCCAGAGCAGGGTGCTTTCGTTTATCTCCACAAGCTTGTCATATTCCTTGAAAGCCTTTATTCCCTTTTCGTAATCAAATAGGAATTTCGTATTTCCGGGGTGCCCGATAACGTCCACAAGAGGATTTTTAGCAAGCCCCAGATAGGCGTTTGTATTCTGTTCAACAGTTCCCGAGGGCAGGATATCCGTATGCACCGAGCCGATTATCCAGTCAAGCGCCCTGCATTCCTCGTCGGGCAGGTCGATATGCCCCTCGAAATCCGTAACGCTTGACTCCGCCCCGTATATCATCTTTACCTCGAAAAGCTCACGGGGAATAGCCTTGTGAAGATTATGAAAATGCCATATATGGGGTCCGTCTGTAGAGTTCGGCGTGTGGTCGGTTATGGCAAGAAACTCAAGGCCTGCCTCCCTCGCCGCCTCGGTCATTTCCTTGACGGTGGAGTAGGCGTGGGTGGAGGCAACTGTGTGAGTATGCATATCTGCAATTATTTTCATTGGTTTAGTTCCTTTATTATTATGTGAGCCTTGGTATAACTCTGTATCAGACCGCTGCTGTATTTGCAGCCAAACACGCCCATAATATCAGAGCAATAACAGCTATAGCAGGCAGCAGTTTGAGCAGCGTTACACCAAGCCACAGCAAAATTGCAAAAATATCCTTTTTTCTCTGTTCGTCCTTCTGATCCATCAATAAATATCCCACTTCTTGATGGTGTCCTTATGCTCCATCTCAAGGCCTAAGTTGTCAAGCAGCTCCTGAGCGGCATTGTAGCCCATCTTTTTCTGACGGTTGTTCATAGCCGCAACCTCGAGAATGACCGCAAGGTTACGTCCGGGCTTTACGGGAATAGTGGAGCAGGGAACCTTTACGCCGAGGATAGAGGTGTATTCGCTGTCAACGCCCATTCTGTCGTATACCTTTTCCGAATCCCAAGGCTCAAGCTCAACTATCATATCGATTTTTTCCGTTACCTTAACGGCACCCATACCGAACAGGCG
>JAGAJF010000064.1 GCA_017829005.1 Oscillospiraceae bacterium
CATAGAGTAGGCAGAGTGAAAACGCCTGTGTTTTCCATAATCGTTCAAAGGGATAAGGAAATCGACAACTTTTCAAAAACGACCTCATACCGTCTTGAAATGGATAACGGTGCCTTATCCGAACAGGTGTATGCCACAAAGGAAGAAGCGGAAAGGATGCTTGCGGAAAGCAAGGGGACAGATGCCAATGTGCAGTCAGCTATAACCGAAAACAAAAGCAAAAACAGACCGCTTTTGCACAGCTTGACCACCTTGCAGCAGGAAGCGAACAGGGTGTACGGATATACAGCAAAGGAAGTTCTTGAAGCGGCGCAGAGCCTTTATGAAAAGAAATTTACCACATATCCGAGAACAGACTGCAACTACATTTCCGAGGATATGCGTGGAAAGGTCATTGCCGTAGTCAGCAAAATGGTAGATCGTGAAGAATATTCGGAACGAAGCAGGCGGCTTCTGGGACAGGCTCTCAATTTTGACAGCCGCATCCTAAACAACCAGGCAATGGAGGGGCATGACCATCATGCCATTATCCCCGAGGAAAATACGGACAGTCTTGAAAGACTTACGGAACGGGAGCGCAATGTTTATCATCTCATCGTGAACAGGCTGCTTTGTGCGGTGGACAAGCCATATACCTTTACGGAAACCAATTATGAATTTTGGTGCAATGACGTTACATACAAGCTGAAAACAGTAAAGCCTTTGGAAATGGGCTGGAAGGCATATGATACCGAAACCGATGAAGCAAATTCTTCCGAATTAACATACGCCGAGGGCAGCACATTTATCCCCGAAGATATTCACATCAAGGTATGCGAAACGCAGCCCTTAAAGCATTTCACAGATGCAAGCCTTCTTTCGGTGATGAACAATATTGACAACCGCATTGAGGACGAGGATCTGAAAACGGCGGTAAAAGGCAAGGGTATAGGCACAGAAGCTACCAGAGCAGATGTTATCGAGCAGCTTATAGAGGTAGGATATGCGGAAAGAAACGGCAAGAACATCGTATCAACTCCCTTGGGCAGAGATTTCATAAGCTCCCTTCCCGAAAGCCTTAAATCACTTGAAAGAACAGCAGAATGGGAGCAGACCTTCAATAACATCAAGGAAAAGAGTTTTGATCCTGACAAGTTCATTGATGAGATAAAGGCGTTTGTCACATCGGTTGTGAATTATGAGAAAAGCCCGTCAAGGCATAGAGAACCGCTGAAATATGAAAATCCCAATGCAAAGCAGCGAGAAACTCTCGGTACGTGTCCCCGATGCGGAAAGAATATTTTCGAGGGTGAGAAAAATTTCTACTGTGAAAGCGGAAAGGACGGCTGCGGTTTTACTGTGTGGAAGAATGATATCGGGGGCAGCCTTTACAATAATGTCTATCTTCTTATTTCCTCTTCTCGCTTCAGACATATTTATAACGGTATTAAGAGTCGAAGCGATGTTGAATTCATCGGGAATAAGCTCCAGCTTGCCCGATTCTATCTTTGAAAAATCGAGAATATCATTGATGATAGCCAGCAGACTTCTTCCCGAGGTCTGAATGTTGAAGCAGTTTTCACGAACACTTTCGCTCAGTCCGCTTTCACGGAGAATAAGCTCGCACATTCCGACGATAGCGTTCATAGGTGTGCGTATCTCATGGCTCATATTGGCAAGGAAATCGGATTTGTAATGCTCCGCCTGTCTTGCCTCAGCCACGCTTTGCTTAAGCTCTTCCTCGTTTTTGTTCATGCTTCTGATAAACACCAGCAGAAATACGAGAGCCGTGAGCATAACGGATATTCTCACGGTGAAATGCGTAATGTTTATCATCATATCAAAGCTTACACTGTTCAGCACAAAAATGTGATATAATATACCGCACACGATAAGCAAAGCATACACAAGCAGCAGCTTTACGTCCTTGTAAACGGAAATGAGTATTGCAGCGCCCATAAAAACCGCTATTGACTGATAAATATCATTTTCCATAATGCTGCAGGTAAAAATATTTGAGAAAGAAAACAGCATAAGAACAACAGCCTGCGCTTTCACCGGTATCTTCGGGTGAAAGGTCATAACGGTCAGCACGACCGCATGAACGGCAAGCATTCCGATGACCCAGGGATGTTGAACATCTCAAAAGGAACACCGAAAAAAGTATCGAACAAGCCGTAATATATTGAACAAATACGAATGTAATCACATTGCATTTACATAAAAAGTCGATTTTACGTTAAAATCCCGACTTGCACACGGCACCTAAAAATAACGCTAATTCAGGCACTTCTTAGGCTATATAATATCAATTTGGAATTTTGAAATTTCCAAATCCCCGTTGATTACAATGTTAACAGCTCGTGTTTATGCGGTTTTACACAAATTTTTATTTGACTTGGGTGCTATGTGCAAGTCGGGATTTTTTACGTTATCTATCCAAACAGGCACACGGGAGCTTATTCCGTGTGCTTGTTAATGTATATATTATGATTACTTCAATGCAAATGCATTTTTTCTCATTTTAGCATATCCAAAAAGCTCATTGCCTTTTGGGCAATTATATAAATGTAAATGCACTACCTAAAAATCATATTCCGTAGATATATATACTATACAACTGAATTAACTGAAAATAGACTGTCTGAATAAAGGAATATCAGCTGAAAAGTTCTTGCCGAAATAGGACGCTCCACGAAAGACTTGCTGAACATCATCGACACCCTCACAGACAAGGGCGTTACCATTATCAGTCATAAGGAGAAGATCGACACCGACACGCCTGCGGGCAAATTCATGTTGACCGTGTTCGCAGCTCTCTCACAGTTGGAGTGTGAGCAGCTCAAACAGCGGCAGCGTGAAGGCATCGAGATTGCCAAAGCACAGGGCAAGTATACAGGCAGAAAGCCAATCCCCACAGACTGGACGAGGTTCGGGTAGCTCTATGGGGAATGGAGAGCCAAGCACATCACAGGGCGAGATTTTATGCGGCGAATGGATATGTCGGCTAATACGTTCTATCGCCGTGTCAGGGAGTATGAAATCCGCAACGGCATCACCGTACCGACCTCTGCTTGACCGTCTGGCGAACGGAAAAGCAAATCAGAGCCGTCCACCGCTGCGGAGCGGAAAACTAACCGCTGAAAAGAAATAGCCCTCAGAAACGCTTACAGAGCGTTTCCGAGAGCTTGCGGTTATTCGTTCCAATAGGGTTTGTTCCTGTTGTGGTATGCTCCACAATGCTTATTCGGACTTGTGTGGAACGGAAAACAGGTTCGCCAATAGGCTGTGGTTATTTGAACAGATATTATTTACGCCAGCTTCACCACCAGCGTTACACTAAAACAGTCCCCGTGTATTTCAGCATAGACCTCACCGCCCATGAGCGACATCAGCCGTTTGCAGATGAAC
>JAGAJF010000065.1 GCA_017829005.1 Oscillospiraceae bacterium
GCTGCATGTTCGCACCCATGAGGGCACGGTTAGCGTCATCGTTCTCAAGGAAGGGTATCATAGCCGTAGCGATGGAAACGACCATCTTGGGCGAAACGTCCATATAGTCGACTCTTTCCCTCTCGCATTCCAGGATCTGGTCTCTGTAACGGGCGTTAACTCTGGGACGTGCAAACTTGCCGTCCTCAGTAAGAGGCTCATTTGCCTGAGCAATGGTGTAATTATCCTCAACATCGGCAGTCATATAAACTACCTCGTCGGTAACAACGCCCGTTGCCTTGTCCACCTTTCTGTAAGGAGCTTCGATAAATCCGTACTCGTTAATTCTCGCAAAGGAAGCAAGATAGGAGATAAGTCCGATGTTAGGACCTTCGGGGGTCTCGATAGGACACATTCTTCCGTAGTGGGAGTAGTGAACGTCACGAACCTCAAATCCTGCACGGTCACGGGAAAGACCGCCGGGACCCAGAGCGGAAAGACGTCTCTTGTGAGTAAGCTCGGCAAGAGGGTTGTTCTGATCCATAAACTGAGACAGAGGCGAGGAACCGAAAAATTCCTTGATAGCCGCAGTTATGGGACGGATATTTATAAGGCTCTGGGGAGTGATAGTCTCAGCCTCTTGAGCCTGGGTGTTCATTCTCTCTCTGATGCTGCGCTCCATACGAGCAAAGCCTATCCTGAACTGGTTCTGGAGCAGCTCGCCCACGGAACGGATACGTCTGTTGCCCAGGTGGTCGATATCGTCCACCGTACCGACGCCCTCGCAGAGATTGATAAAGTAGCTGATGGTAGCAAAAATATCGTCAAGAGTGATGTGCTTGGGAACAAGCTCGTCAGCACGCTTCTTGATCATTTCCTCAAGCTCGTCATTGTCCGCAGCAGTGTCGAGAATATCTCTCAGCACCTTGTAGGAAACAAGCTCGTTGATGCCGCAGGCAGCAGTGTCAATGTCAACATAGCCCTTGATATCCACCATACCGTTGCCGATGACCTTGACTTCCTTCTCCTCAACGTGGCTCTGAGTCTCGCCCTGAGTGGAGGTAACAGTTTCCTTGTGCTCCACCTTGAGCCAAGCCTCCATAACACCTGCCTGCTCGATCTCCTTAGCTCTGTCGTAGGAGATAAGCTCGCCCTCGTCAGCCATTATCTCGCCTGTAGCGGGATTAGCAATGGGTCTTGAAAGGTAATGACCTGCAATACGTGAAGCAATACCCAGCTTCTTGTTGTATTTGTATCTTCCGAAGCGTGAGAGATCGTATCTCTTAGCGTCGAAGAAGAGCATATTGATGTGGGAAATAGCGCTGTCCACCGTAGGAGGCTCGCCGGGACGGAGCTTCTTGTATATCTCAAGAAGGGCTTCCTCGGTAGTATTTATGTTGGAGTCCTTTTCAAGGATAGTCTGGCTGAGGATAACGCTGGGACCGAACGTATCGTCGATCTCCTGATTGGTGCCGCAGCCGAGAGCTCTTATAAATGTGGTAAGAGGAATTTTCCTGTTCTTGTCAATTCTGACATAGGCAACATCGGAGGAATCCATCTCGTATTCCAGCCAAGCGCCTCTGTTGGGGATAACGGTGGACTTGAACAGATCCTTTCCTGTCTTGTCCTTTTCAAAAGCATAATAAACGCCCGGTGAACGAACGAGCTGAGAAACGATAACTCGCTCCGCACCGTTTATAACGAAGGTTCCGCTCTCGGTCATAAGAGGGAAATCGCCCATAAAGACTTCATTTTCCTTAACGTCGCCGGTCTCCTTGTTCCAGAGAGTAGCCTTCACTCTGAGCGGAGCAGCATAGGTAGCGTCTCTTTCCTTGCACTCTTCGACCGAATACTTAGGGGTCTCGTCGAGATGATAATCGACGAAATTAAGCACCAGATTGCCGTTATAATCCGTGACAGCGGCAACATCACGGAAAACCTCTTTAAGTCCCTCCTCAAGAAACCATTTGTAGGAATTTTTCTGCACTTCGATAAGATTAGGCATTTCAAGAGCTTCATTTATCTTTCCGAAGCTCATACGTGTAGTCTTACCGAGCTGCACCGGCTTTACATTCACCATAGGCGGACTCCTCCTCACTTTGTTTAGAAAAAACATCCGGAAAAAAGCTTCCGAACAGAATGTATAATATGCCCGAGCCTGTCAGAAAACGGCGATATACCGCATAAACAGAGAACGAACCGACCCCCGTATATTATTGACAGCTAAAGGGAATTTCAGGCATCAAGCCCCGAAATTCTGCCCCGAAACCGAGTAAACATTGGTAAAACAGGCATAAGAATACATTATGATACAGTATATTATTATATAACATCTGTCCACCGTTGTCAAGGGCTTTTTCCCTTTTTTTCAAACTTTTACATTTTGCACAACCGATACAGTATATTTATTAACACATATGCACTATTGTACTAAAAGCAAAATATCTCCCCCGCCATAAGCGGGAAGAGATATCGTAAAAGCAGAAACATATCACAATAACCAATAGCTCTCACCGAAAAATTTTTCTTTCTCTGTAATAAGCTCTTTAAGCTCTTCAAGCTTTAGGGTAAGCGCCTGCTTATTTTCCTCCGTATGTTCGTCCTGATAGTCCGAAAACGAAGCCCATTCATCAGTATAACTGTTTATATCATCATATAACTGCCTGCAGAACTCAAGCATACTTGTATGGGAATACTCGTATACTATATCCTTTTTCTCCATACAGCCCCTGTCCTCATCTTCAATAATGATATGACAATTATAAAAACTCACAACGCATATAAGCCTGTCGGGTTCAAGACACCCTTTCACGCAGAAAGGGTGAAGGTTCTTTAATCCGGATATCGCCGCATCTATCCACTCAAAAGCAATATCGGTAAGATAGCTAAGTCCATATACGGAAGTACCCTCAAGAGAGAAATCGCTCCAGCCGTGCTGCGGTTTTGTAAGCATTTAAACATCTCCTTTTATTCATTCCAGTACTTCCTGTCAAGACTCCGAAACTGCACCGCCTTTGCAATATGGGGACGGTCAATTACCTCGCTGCCGTCCATATCCGCAACCGTCCTCGAAACCTTGAGAATCCTGTCATAAGCACGTGCGGAAAGCCCCATCTTCTCAAAAACGCCCTTGAGAAGCTCATTTGCAGACTCCGTAACAGGGCATACCTCGTGAAGAATGTCGGAGGTTATCCCCGCATTGCAGATAATGTCCGTCCCCTTGAACCTCTCCTGCTGAATTTCCCTTGCACGCTGTACCCGTTCACGTATCGCCGCCGAGCTTTCCTCCTTTGCTTTCGAGGACAAATGGGAATACTCAACGGGAGCCACTTCAACCTGAATGTCAAATCTGTCCAGCAGCGGACCCGATATCTTGTTTATGTACGCCCTCGCCTGCTTCTGACCGCAGATGCATTTCCTTGTGGGGTGCCCGAAATATCCGCAGGGACAGGGATTCATCGCCGCCACAAGCATAAATGAGCAGGGATATGTGACCGTACCCGATGCTCTTGAAATGGTCACCTGCTTGTCCTCAAGGGGCTGACGGAGTATCTCAAGCGCCTGCCGTGAAAACTCGGGCAGCTCGTCAAGAAACAGTATGCCATTGTGGGCAAGGGAAATCTCTCCGGGACGGGGAACGCCGCCGCCGCCCGAAAGACCTGCCGCCGAAATGGTGTGGTGGGGCGACCTGAAGGGTCTTCTCACCACAAGGGGCTCTTCTCTTGAAACAATGCCGCAGACCGAGTGGATATTGGTAGTCTCCACCGACTCACGGAAGGTCATAGCAGGCATAATGGTGGAAAGCCTTTTTGCAAGCATTGACTTTCCGCTGCCCGGGGCTCCGATCATAAGTAAATTATGCCCCCCGGCAGCCGCATATTCCATAGCCTTTTTCACCGTCTGCTGACCCTTTACGTCTGCAAAATCCACCGTATCGAACCGCTCCTCGGGGAGCACCTCGTACTTTTTCTGAGGGATAAGCACAGCCTCTCTTGAAAAATGCCCCAGAATTTCCCTGACATTCTCAACGCCGTAAACCGTGACCCCCTCGGCAACACTTGCCTCATAAGCATTTTCCGCAGGAACGAAAACCGTATCAAAGCCCTCTCTTTGGGCACAGAGAACCATAGGCAGAACGCCGTTTACGTGCCTCACATCACCGTTTAAGGAAACCTCTCCGATAAAAGCTGTCCTGTCAAGGTCATCGGTTATCTCTCCCGTTGCCTTGAGGATAGCTGCGAAGATGGCAAGGTCGTGAACGCTGCCCGTTTTCTTGGTGTCCGCAGGAGCAAGGTTTACAATGACGCGGGCAAGAGGAAATTTAAGCTCTGCACTTCTGAAAGCCGCTCTTATGCGCTCACGGCTCTCCTTAACGGCGGTGTCGCCCAGTCCCACGATGTCAAAGCAGGGTGTTCCCCTGCTCACCTCGGTCTCCGCCTGCACCGCAAATGCGTTAAGCCCGAAAAGCCCCATACTGTTTATCTTTGCAAACATAACTGCTCATTCCTTTCGGCGGGTGACGACCCGCGGCGACCTCGTTGGTGTATTTTGTGTAAATTATTTCATTTGTGGCTCGGTAACGTTTATCAGCTCGACAAATGGGAAGTTGTTCAAATACCAAATAACATTTTATTCAAATCGTAAATATCTATATTGTGGTCGATCACAACATTCATACCCTCTTTTTCAATTAAAGCTTTTAATGCTTCTGCTATGATTTCCCTGTCTTTGATATATTCTCCATTCACACAAAAGCTTACTATGTCCCAATCATTGTCATATACTATTTCAAATTCAATATCATAGTATTTACAAGGAAATCTTGTATTCCACCAAAAAGAAATACCTGCTGCATTTTTATCAATAATATCAAACCTTTTGAATAAAGACAAGTAAAATTTTAATATAGAACCATCTGTTCGCAATTCTGATAAAGACATAGGAATGTATTCGTGTACATTATTAAAATCAAAGAAATTATCAATTCCGGCGGTTGATTTACTATATTTAATTTCTATCATAACATTCCTCCACAACTTCCGATTTGTCGGGCTACTTAATTGTACCATTACCGAGCCGATAATCAGCCGTCCCAACAAATTAAAGAACGCCTCTCTGCGGGTCGTCACCCGCACTGCTCGTCAAGCCATGTTATAATATCCTCATAAACA
>JAGAJF010000066.1 GCA_017829005.1 Oscillospiraceae bacterium
GCAGAATCGGATGAAGCTTCCTCTGCAATATTATCTTCCTCATACAGATCACCTGAACAGCCACATAAAGAAAGTGCAGATACAGCACAGAGCATTGATAATATCTTTTTTACTTTCATTTGAAATTCCTTTCTATAAAAACATAAACAAAGCCGACTATTTATGCAGCAGTCGGCTTTGTGTCTAAGGAGGAAAAATTATTTGATTTAGCTTAACATAGCAACAGCAGTGCCTATTCTAACAAGGTATCTATTATAAACCCTTAAATATACCGTCGGAGAAATCCTTTCATCTCCGACGGATTTTTCATCAAAAACTGAAATGAATATTTATACCGTCCTCATCGGTAACATCGATCCTGTCAATCATAACCTTTGCAAGAGCGTTCTTTTCTTCTATTGTAAGCTCGTCCCACCTGTTCAGAGGGTCAAGGATAGGCTTTGTGTCAATCCTTTTAACCTTGCGTTCAATGGTAAGAAGCTGTTTCTCATACTCGTTTTTCTTTGCGTGAAGCTCGCTTATCTTATCCTGAATATATCCGAAAAGCACATCATCAGCATCAATAAGCCTGTCAATCAGTTTCTTGCTGTCCGTTTCAATACGGAGCAGCTCGGTACGGATTTTTTCGGCTTCGGAAGATTTATTCCGAATACTGTTCTTTGTGACCTCAAACTCAGCAATATGAGCTTTCATCGCTTCAAAAACCGCATTTTCCACTTCATCGGGACGAAGCTTCATACGCATACTTTTTTTACTGCACCCCTTTATCGTTTTAAAACCTGTGCAGTTGTAATATCGCCATATTTTTGTTTTATCCGCATTATATGAATATGCTATAAGCAAGGCTTTTCCGCAATGTCCGCACTTGGTAAGTCCTACAAGCCACGATTTTATATGTCCTCTCGACTGAGGAATTTTATGATTATGAGACTTTTTATCCTGCACCGCAAGCCACGTTTCAGAATCCACCAGACCCTCGTGATAGCCGACCTTGATAAATTTGTCATCTTCCCTGCACTTGTGCCACATCAGACCGTGAACACCGTCATAAGCGTCAATATCGTCAATCATCGTATATCCCCTTGATAAGAAATAAGCATATACATTCTTATCCGCACGAACATACAAAGGATTTTCAAGTATTCTTGAGATCTCGCTTCTGTCCATACTTCTGTGTATCACTCCTGCACTTTCCGTTACAGAGTACGGAAGATTATGTTCCTTAATATGATTTACAACATCTGATAACGAAGTATCGGTATTTTTATAAATCTCATAAGCTGCAATAACAGTCTGCGCCGCTTCACTCGGAACAAGAACACTTCCTGTTTTGCCGTTTATAGTCTGTCTGCTTGACTGAAAGCCGAAGAACATCTTGCCGCCCTGATAAAATCCCGTTTCCACTGCTTTTGTGCTATATGCATCTTTAACTCTCGCCGCAATGGTTTCTCGCTCAAATTCCGCAAAGTTAAGCAGATTATTTCTCATCATTCTGCCCTCTTTTGTTTCGGTGTTGAACGGCTCGGAAAGTGAAATAACACCTACTCCGTAACGGTCAAGCTCATCCGTAATATTAAGATATTCACGCATATTACGACTGAAACGGTCATACTTCTTAACCACGATTTTATCAATCAGACCATCCTTTGCATCTGACATCATCTGCATAAATTCGGGTCTGTGATAAACGTCCTTTCCCGATTTTCCATCATCGCAGTAAACCTTGTAATCTGCCTCCTCTCCAACATATCGGATACATTCTTCACGCTGTGCGTCAATGGATAAAGAGTTGTTGCCCTTGTCCTTATCGCTTACCGAACGGCGCACATAGATAGCCGTAAATTTATTCGTATTTGTCATTATTAATCAACCTCCAAAAATATGAAAGCCGATTATACGTTGTATATTTATTATAGCATAATCGGTTTAAACATTCAACACTTTAAAGCGTGTTTTTTTAAAATTTATGCAGTCCTTGGGGATTTCTCTTTTTTATCATTTGGCTTCAAAATATCGTAAATCTGATTTATCCGATTACGCTTAACGCTATCACTGACGTTTTCGGGAATATGTATCGTAACCTTGATACCGTCATAGCTTTTTTCTGTGATTTTCTCTTTCATAGTCATATACTCCTTTCAGTTTTATATAAAAAAATAGAGAACCAAACAACAGATGCAAAATCCGTTATTTAGCTCTCATTCGCTGTTCCATTCCTCTCATTCGGAATGCCGTTATTAAATTGTATTTTTCATGAAATTGCGATTTGCTCATTATTGTTAAAATATAATTCTCATGAAATGAACGTTGGAGAAATTTCAAAAAGATAACTCTTCATTGCATCTTTGAAATATCTGAATACTTCCTGCATTTCTTCAATATCCTTTTTATAAATTGAGCCTGAAGTGTTTGCAACAGCTGCGATCTGATTAAGATTATTCCCGATAGCTGTAAATGACCTTTTGAGCGCCATAAGCTCATGCAGATCATAATATCTGACCTCACCTCGAACTGCGATCCTGCGGATATATGTACCTGTGCGCATTTTCAGTTTTTCAGCTTTTCTGCAAACCGTTTCCCATTCTTCTTTTGAAAATCCCACTTCTTTTCTTATCGTTCCTTTTTGAAATGACATAGCTTTATCCTCCTATCAATATATTCTCTAAGGGTTTAAGGGACTTTCCCTTACAGTTATCTGCCGATAGGGGCAGATAACGAAAAGATACGTATCTTTTCTACGCTTGCGAGGATCTGCCCGTAACCCCTTTTGAACCTGATGAAATCAACCGGTTCATTCCCTCGGTTTCATAAGGCTGCCGATCTTCTTCATAACACCGCTTGCGGCCTTATCCGCAAATACCCCGAACAGCTCATTCAGCTTATTATCCAGACTATCCAGAGTGACAAGTTTAGCGGTAAGCTCCTCTATCTCTGCGATGAGTTTATCCTCTTTAGCGGTATGATCGGCAACAGATGCTTTCAGCTCGTTTATAATAGCTTGGTCACTTTCAATCGTGACAGTAAGGTTGTTCTTTTCTTCTTCCAGCCTTTTGTTTTTATTAGTCCTTCGTCTGCACTCATCACTTTCCGCCTCATACAGTTTTCTGTACTTGTCGGCTTCAGCAGTTTTATCTTCCAGAGCCTTTTCAAGCTCCGTTATCCTCGCACGAAAAGGATTGTTGTCGTTTTTAAGCACGATGTTCCTTGTAACAAAATCGTCGATATACTTAACGCCCTTGATAGTGATAACGTGACCTTTGAATAAGTCTGCCCTTTTCTTTAACTGCCTATGTATGTATGATACGGAACATCCTATTTCCTCTGCATACTCCTTTACCGACTTGTGCATAATTCCCTTAATTTCCATCATTGGCATTCCTCCCGTTCGGCTTTAATACTAATACCGCCCCGTTCATTACAAGCCTGTTTTCAGAACAGTATAACATCTGCCCTTTTTTAATACTGCAGTATTAAATATCTGCTTTTTTAATATAACTTTCGGTGGTATTAAATCTGCCCATTTTTAATATAAGTGGTGATTTCCTGCCGTTTTAATACCGCTTTTTCAATACTGTTCTGCCGTATTTTTAATACAAGTATTAAAACGGCGGGATTTTAATACTACGTCAGTTAATACCACTGCTGTGAAAAGTCATATCAAAAGTGCTTCTGTTCATAACTGCCGTTTTTCACGAACGGCTGATGCTGTGGTCTGCGGAGAATTATGTCACTTGCCTCTTTCAGAGTTATGCCATCGGGGAGCTTATTGAGAAATTCAAGCAGCTCCTTTATGGTGAACTTTCTCGCCTTGCACACATTGTTTATCTCTTTGGTTTCGTGTTCAAGGATAGCAGCATTGTTCTCGGCTATCAGCTTGTTGTAGTCGGCGGTCTTTTTCTTGGAAAGGTTACGCTGTTCGATGAGCTTGCTGCCGTACTCATACATTTCCTGCAAATTCTTCGGCTTTCCCTTTCGGGACTTTTTCACCTTTGGTGTGTCGGCTGTCTTTTCTGTCGAAGCCTGATTGTCAAGTACAACATTTACGCTGTTTGTGCTTACGGGAGCATTCTCCGATAATGTGGCTGCTCCTGTGCGGTTGTTTTCGTTATACATCAACCTTTACCTCCTGTGTGTTCTCTGCGGTCTGCTCCTTGCTGTCAAGCCACGCAAGGAACTTATCTCGCTGAATGTACTTTCTCTTGCCTATGGTCACAACGGGAAATTCCTTGGAACTCATCATCTTGTAAACCATACTCCTTGAAAATCCCATTGCCTGAAGATCTGCTGCCGACAGCATAAACTTCAAATTCTCATTATTGTTCATTATGAACTCCTCCTCTGATCTTGAAAGTCCTCGGTCTGCCCTTTGCCGACCTCTTGACTAATTACCATTATACTCATATCATCCTCAAAAGTCTTGAAATCGTGTGTCATTCCAATGATGAATGGTGCAATTCGAATGACATAGGTACGATCATTCACTTGAATATTCCTTGATACTATGCGGTTTTCCTTGACTTACGAATGCTTTTGTGATATAATAAGAATTATAGATATATTTATGTGTCATTCGGCACATTCGGAGCCATATAAGGACTAAAGGAGATATATGAGTATGAAAGAGATAAGAACAGAAATAACTATACCATCCTCGACCACATCAGCCTCTATGGGTATGATACTTGATGTGAAGAACGGCAAGGAAACCATCATCATCGGCAGCTATGAGAAGATACGGGACTACCTTATAAACGGCAAAGAAAGTGACGATATACAGATTGCTTATCGTATGCTCGGCAGACTTGCGGAGGAGATGAACGACCTTGCTATGTCGGATAATCGTATGGATGAGATCATAACCGCATCCAACGGTCTTTACAGCAACATTTCATCCGCACAGGGAAACAAAAATGCCGAACAGTACGTTTCCATACTGAACGGCATTTACAGCAGAGCACCCAGAGCCAATATGCTCCGTAATTATATTATATTTTTCATCTATACTAATTATTTAAGAATACATAAGGCACAGAGCGGTGAACTGCACCTGTTCACTAAGGCAAAGGACAACGCAGCTGAACGTTTCTCCGCCGAATACAACCAGATCATCAAGGATATGCTGACCTCATACAAAAATCTGCCGAAGATTGAAGAAAGTGACGTGCAGTATTGGGATATGTCACAGCCTATGGACAACGAAGACTACACCGCCCACATCTGCCACTACAACGATAACGGGGAAAGCAAGGTCGCATACATCACCGATGACAGCTTTATTGGGCTTATTCAAATATATGCGGATATCCTTAATCAGTGCAACAAGAAAGTCCGTAACTGCAAGGTCTGTCACAAGCTCATTATCGTGGAACGTGAGAATGACAAGTGTATCTGCGGTAATACAGAGTGTGAGAAGAAATACAGCTCAGACAGAAACAAGGCTGCACAGAAGAAATCCCGTTCCAATGAGGTTACGGCTATCTATAACCGCTTCTGCAACAACTGTGCCAACTTTAAGCGAAATTTCACCAACCATCCCGATCTGCTTGAACAGTACACCACCGCTTTCAAGAAAAAACGTGCGGAGATGCTGAAAGAAAAAAATCTGCTCTCTGAGAACAGTCCCAGAGAGCAGATCAAGGCTTTTGAGAGCCTATGCAATGATACTTATTTTGAGCTGTCGTGTTTGAATGAGCAGCTGATGGAAAAACGTTCATAAATGCAAACAAGCTCCGCAGGAATTCCCTGCGGAGCTTGTTTTATGGAAGAATGAAGGATTTATCGGTTACTTAGTTGTAGCATAAACAACGTCAGCCATCTTAACCGATGTCCACTTACCGTCAACGTAAGCCTTTACTGCGAAGCCGTACTCTGTTTCGGAGTAGAGCTTGCCGACCTTAGCAGAGGTCTTTGTAGTTGTGCCAACTACCTTGAGCTTGCCGTCAACGTACTTATAAACCTTATACTTGGATATGGCTCTTATGCAACGGTTTATTCTTTTACAGATCCATTCTATAATCGTAAATATGTATTAAAAAGGGCTAACAGTAACCTTGATGCAAAGGAATTGGAACGATTTAAGCAAGAATATGAGCAGATGAAGCGGC
>JAGAJF010000067.1 GCA_017829005.1 Oscillospiraceae bacterium
CTTGGTAAATCCAAGCGCTGCTGCAGCCTCATACTGCCCCTTTGGAATGGACTCAATGCCCCCTCGGAATATCTCGGCAAAATATGCCGCATAATTAAGGGAGAACGCTGCAAGCACAGCATAGAACATATAGTTTTCGCTTCGTATATCTATCCCTGAAAGAATAGCGGCGATGGGACCGGGCAGCCCCTCCGCAAGCTTCAGATAAGGGATTATGTAATACACCGCAATGACCTGAAGCATAAGAGGAGTTCCTCTCATTATCAGGATATAGACATTTGTAAGCCATGATATTGGCTTAAATCGGCACATTTTAAGCATAGCGGCTATCATTCCGAGGGGAATGGAAAACAAAAGCGTGAAGCCGAACACTTTCAGCGTCGGAACAAGATAATTAAGCAGTATACCGGTGACGTTAAGAATATCCTCGGTGGTCATTTTATGATCAATCCTTTCGGGATAAAAGCAATATCTATTTTATTATATCAGATTTTTCCACATAATGCAACAATTTTACGAAGGAAAATTTTTATAGGCAACAAATTCTGATTGACTTTTTTGTAGAAATATGCTAAAATAATATGGTATACTTTTACTACGAAAGGCGGCATCATTTTGAAGCTTATTACTTTTTTATATAATTCCGAGGAAACAGTCGGAGTTATTACCCCCGACGGACAAAAAGTAGTTCCCTGCTCCGAGCTTGGCGCTTGTTATTCCGATATGGAGACCCTTGCTTCTCATATCAGCGATGAGGAGCTTTGCGGTATGAAGGAAAGGCTTGCAGGCGTAAGCGGCGGTATTTCTCTGTCCGAGGTGAAAATTCTTGCACCCGTTCCACGTCCCTCAAGGGATATAATCTGTCTCGGCCTCAATTTCAAGGATCATGCCGAGGAAAGTGTGGGAGTTATGGGTGCTGAATACGGCGGTGAACGGAAATACCCCATTTACTTTGCAAAGCACGTTAACGAAGCTGTTCCCTGCGGCGACTATATCAACGGGCATTTTGACATTGTTACCGAGCTTGACTACGAGGCTGAAATGGCGTTTATCGTCAGAAAGGACGCTTTGAATGTCAAGGCGGAAAATGCGGGAGAATACGTGTTCGGCTACACCATAATGAATGATGTCAGCGCAAGATGTATCCAGATGAGGCACAAGCAGTGGTTCAGAGGAAAAAGCTTTGACGGCTTTGCACCTATGGGTCCCTGCCTTGTTACGGCAGACGAGTTTGAGTTCCCGCCAAGGCTTGACATTTCCTGCAAGGTAAACGGAGAACTTCGGCAGAAGAGCAACACCGCTCTTTATATCCACAATATCCCCTATGCCCTTGAGGAGCTTTCAAGCGGAATGGTCATAAAGGCGGGAACCATCATTTCAATGGGAACGCCCGGCGGTGTGGGAATGGGCTTCAAGCCGCCGAAGTACCTGAAAAGCGGCGATGTTATAGAGTGCGAGGTACAGGGCATCGGAAAGCTTGTTAACGAGGTAAAATAATGGGAAATATCTCTTGACAAATCGGTCAGAATATGTTTCAATTATAATGTAAAATTATATTTGTATTTCGGAGAAAACTATATGGAGCTAATTTTAGATGTAGTCATTGACGCACTTATTGACTCGGTGAAGACTCTTCCCTTTCTTTATGCTGCATTTCTGCTGATGGAGTTTATTGAGCATCACGCGGCAGGAAAGCTTTCCCTCGCACTCGAAAAGGCGGGACACTCAAGGCTTGGCGGAGCAGCAGTGGGAGCGGCGCTGGGCTGTGTTCCACAGTGCGGATTTTCAGCTGCCGCCTCAAACCTTTACGCAAGCCGCATAATCGGTGCAGGCACACTTATGGCGGTGTATATCTCCACCTCAGATGAGGCTATCCCCGTACTGCTTGCCCACCCCGACAGGATAAGCTCTCTCTGGAAGCTTATCGCCGCAAAGCTTATCATAGCAATTATCGGCGGAGTGCTGTTCTCCTTTGTGGCAAAATTTATGCTTTCAAAGGACGATGAGGCTGATTTTGAAGAAATGTGCAGCGGCTGCGGCTGTGAAAACCACAGCATTTGGTTTTCCGCATTCAAGCATACTATTTCCATATTCCTTTTTATCCTTATCGTAAATCTTGTTCTGGGACTTGTGATAGGCTTTGCGGGAGAAGAAAACGTATCGGATTTCCTTAACAATATGGGCGTATGGCAGCCCTTTGCCGCCGCTCTTGTGGGTATGATACCAAACTGTGCCGCATCTGTTATCATAACCGAGCTGTATGCTAACGGCAGCATTCCCTTCGGAACAGCTGTAGGCGGTCTCTGCACAGGTGCAGGAATGGGTCTTGCCGTTTTGTTCAGAGCAAATAAAAAACTTAAGGACAACCTTATTTTTGTCCTGTTTCTTTATATCATAGGCGTTGTCAGCGGTATTCTGATAAATGCTGCATTTTAGGAGTGACTTTACATTGAGCTTCAAGGAGCTTTTGAAAAAAGAGACGGTCGCAATAATCTCGGCGGCGGCAGCTTTCATATCCTGTATGTTCGTTCCCGTGACGGACTATGTGAAATATATCGACACCGACCTTATCGGCATATTATTCTGCCTTATGGCTGTGGTGGGAGGACTTTCCGAAAACAATGTTTTCAAAAAGCTTTCCGTAAGCGTTATACGAACCGCAAAAAACTCAAGACGTCTGGCGGCTTCTCTCGTATTTACGGTATTTTTCATATCAATGCTCATCACAAACGATGTGGCACTTATCGCCTTTGTCCCTTTTACCGTAATGTTGTATGAAAAGATCGGCCGTTCGCCAGTTTATGTAATCGTACTTGAAACAATTGCCGCAAATATGGGCGGAGCGTTCACACCCTTCGGAAATCCGCAGAATCTGCTGCTGTTCTCAGTATCGGGAATGAAAGCATCGGAATTTTTCTCCATTACCCTGCCTATCGCTCTGATAAGCTTCGCTATGCTGTTAATTTCAGTCTTTTTTATCAAAAAAGAGGATATCTCCGTTTCAAGCGGCGAGGAGGATATCAAGCTGCAGCGTCCAAGATACATAGTTCTGTACGCTATTCTTTTCATTCTCTGCATTCTGTCGGTTTTTGATGTAATGAATATTATCTATGTACTGGCTTCGGTGTGCGTTGTTGTGGCAATACTCCAGCCCGATGTTTTTGCAAAGGTGGATTACGGTCTGCTTGTAACATTCTCCTGCTTTTTCATTTTTGTGGGAAATCTGAAAAATATTCCCGAGGTATCAAAGTTCATTATGACCATTCTTAACGGTCACGAATATGAATGTTCACTTGCTCTTAGCCAGGTGATATCAAATGTTCCTGCTGCTGTAATGCTGTCGGGCTTTACGGATAACTACAAAGCACTTATCCTCGGAGCGGATATCGGCGGTCTGGGTACGCTTATAGCATCTCTTGCAAGCCTTATCACCTATAAATGCTATGTTAATTCCAAAGACGCTCAGCCAAAGAAATTTCTCGGTGTATTCACTCTTATGAACGTGATTTTCCTTGCTGTACTCGGTATCTTCGCAAAGCTGTTTATCCTGTAGGATAACCATAAATTACATTTGAAAAAAATTCGGCGCAGGTATATAATATACTTGTATCCGATAAGTAGTTTAGGAGTCTGCCTATGAAAAAGTATAAACAGATGATATCATTCGCTGCCGCTCTTTCTCTGATCTGCGGTTTGTCAGGCGGAGCATTTGCGGATAATGAAATGTATGTGGAGATTATTCCCGAAACGGGAAGCGTGTCCGTTACTGTTGATACCGGCAAGGACATAAGAAAGATAAGCCCTTACATTTACGGTATCAATGACATCGGAGATATCAGCAGCATTTCTCCTACAGTTATAAAGCAGACAGGAATTTCCCTTTCTACCTATAACTGGGAGACAAATTATTCCAATTCCGGTATTCTCGGAATGAACACCAATGACATATCTCTTGTGGACGATTATCCCTCATCCAAGTGGAACACTCCTGCGCTTTATGCCGACAAGCTTGTGGCAAGAAGCAGAATGTATAATATTCCCGTAAGGCTCATTACCCTGCCGATGATGGGTTATGTTGCAGCCGATTCAATGGGTATCGTGTCAGATGATGAATTTTCCAAGACCACAAGATGGCATAAGGTGAAATTCAACAAGAACGATACATACCTCAATAACCCCGATACCGACGATGATACGGTGTATGTTGACGAATATGTAAGCTTTCTTGTGAACCGATTCGGCTCCTCTGCCGAGGGGGGGATAAACGGCTATTTTCTCGACAGCGAGCCTGATAAATGGTCGGAGAATTTTCCTGTGCTGAACGAGCCGCCCCTGACCTTTGCCGAGCTTGCAGACAGATCGGCTGAGCTGGCAAACGCTGTCAAAGCCATTGACAGCAACGCCTTTGTTTTCGGACCTTCTCTCAGCGGTCTCAAGGGCTGTATCGACCTGGGTAACAGCTCGGGACGGGCTATCTCAGACCCTCAGAATGAATATTCCTGGTTCATTGACTACTATCTCAGCGAAATGCGTGCCAGAAGCGTGGAAAAAGGCTATCGTCTTCTTGATGTGCTTGACGTTCACTATTACACCGAGGCTCAGACACCTCTGGGAGTTGATATCCTCACGGGAACAGATGACATTTCAAACGCTTTCAGAATGCAGTCTGTGAGAACGCTCTGGGATCCCGATTTTACCGAGAACTCCCCCACTGTTATGATGTACAAGCAGTTTACCCCCATTATCCCAACACTCCAGGCATCTATCCGAATGAATTATCCCAAAACAAGGCTGTCCTTTTCGGAATATGATTTCGGCGGCGGCGATAATATGAGCGGTGCTATTGCCGAGATAGACGCTCTGGGAATATTTGCATCACAGGAGGTATATCTTGCCTGCCTGTCTCCCCAGTCTGATAAGTATCCGTTCCAGAAGGCTGCTCTGAACCTTTTCACCGATTATGACGGCAAGGGAAGCGGCTTTGGCAGCTCTCTTGTTTACTCGGACAACGAAAACGATAATATGAGCTCTGTTTATGCCGCTCTGGACGACAGCGACCCCGAGATACTCAGGATAATCCTTACTAATAAGCAGATGGTCAACGAGAAGGATTTTGAGATTGAGATAAACTCCGATGAATACATCTACGAGCTTGAAAGCGCAGCTGCCATTGATAAGGAGACTGCCGATATCTATCAGCCCGATACCGATATTTTTGAGTGTGCTGACAACAAAATATCCTTTACTGCCGATACAACAAGCGCTTATATGCTCATTCTTAGAGGTACTGTTCCCGAGGAGGAAACGGAAGTGACTGACAGCGTGTGGGTCACAGAGCTGTCTGAAACTGAGCCTGATGTTACGGATATCACATCCGAGACCGAAGCGACCGAAGTTTCTGAAAGCTCGGAATCGGTTATCAGTGTGTCCGAAAGCTTCATTGAAGAAGCTATCGACCCTTCCGATGAAACCGTGCCCGACCTTATTGAAACAGAGATCACCGTTTCCACATCTGCCGAAGAGGTGACATCAGAAATTATAATATCTTCCGAAGAAAGCGTTTCGGAAGAAACGTCTGCCGAAACCTCGGGAAAAAGCGATGATAACGAAAAATCTCCGAAGGTTCCCCTGCCGCTTAAAATAATCATCAGTATGATGTGTCTTACTGTGGTGGTCGGAATGGGCTATGTGCTGTTCTCCGACAAGAAATAAAATTGACCGGCTGCTGTTTGAGATAAACGGCAGCCGGTTTGTATATATGTATCACAGATTTGAAATATGCTCGAAAACCTTGTCTGTACTCCAGAAGAACATATTGTGCTTGAAACGGTCCTCCTTGAGTCCTGTGCGTTCGAACAGATCCATTACAGGAGGCTGAACGCAGGAGAAGTAGACCATTCTTCCCTGGGAAATAAGCCGCTCGCAGTATTCGTGAAGGGCTTCAATTCCCGAGATATCCGCAACTGTAACTCCACGCATGGAGAAGATGATATTGTAGCTGTCGCCAAGAGAAGACACCTTGTCCTCAAGCTTTGCACAGGTGCCGAAGTAAAGGGGTCCTGTGATGTAAACAACGCTTGTGTATTTCAGCTTTTCGGGGTCAACATTATCCATATCAAGCTTATCGGGGTCAACGTCCGCAACAGTTACCTGCATATCGGATACCTTTACCACGAACATAATGAGAGAGAATGCCACGCCGATAAGAATTGCCTTGGTAAGGTCGAAAACCACCGTTGCAGCCATTGTTATAAGGAACTGGAAAATAGCTGTTTTAAGCTTTTTGCCGAAAATGGACTTGATGGTTGCCCACTCATTCATTCTCCATGCTGTGACAATAAGCACGCCTGCAAGTGCGGAAAGAGGAATATTTGACAGTACGTCGCCCAGCACGAACATCGAAAGGAGCAGCACAACAGCGTGTACAACGGAAGTGAGCCTTGTTTCACCGCCGCTCTTAATGGCAACGCTGGTACGTGCGATTGCAGCTGTGGAAGGCACTCCGCCGAAGAAGGGAAGGAGGATATTTCCGATACCCTGAGCCACAAGCTCCACATCGGCATTCAGCTTCTCGTTCTTCATTCGTCCTGCCGAAGCTCCGCAGAGAAGGGATTCGATAAGTCCCAGAGCTGCAATGGAAATAGCGGGAACGATAAGTGCACCGATATTGCCCATATCAAACTCGGAAAGAGAAAGGCGGTCGTCGAGGAAAATAGTCTTGGGTATCGCACCCACGGTATTAACGTCAAACTTGCAGATAAGATTTACCGCTGTTGCGATTATGATAGCCGCAAGTGAACCGGGGCAGTACTGACCCAGCTTTTTGGGATAAATGAACATAAACACGATAACGCACAGACCGATGATAAGGGAGGTGTAATTTACGGTCTGAGGAGTATTGAAATAGCTTGCTATCTTGGCAAGATTTGTAAGTC
>JAGAJF010000068.1 GCA_017829005.1 Oscillospiraceae bacterium
ACTTGGGCGGTCAGTCTTTTTTGTCATTTCTGTATTTCAGAATATCTATGATAAGGCGAATTATGTCAACGGCAAGCGCTGACAACGCACATACTTCGATTATCGTCATACGAATTTTACACCTCCCTCCCGAGAGGATTTTGCGAGGGAAAGAGGAGACATCACCGCCTACCGTCAGAGTTTTTAACTCTTATGGCTGCTTCAGTTTTTGGTACTATGTACCGATTTAATTATACATTTTCCGAATTCCATTGTCAAATTACAATTCGGTTACAAAAGTATCTCTCAAACCAAATAAAACCCACCCCAGAAAACCGACGGAACAAAAAAGCTGAGATATGCAAGAAGATACACACCTATGGAAGCGGGAAGGGAACGCTCTGCATTGTCACTTCTGCAGAATTTTAAATAAAGGGTCAGATTGGCAGCAATTGCAATAAATAGATCCAGGGATAAAAGCGGCAGTAAACCGCCGCTCCTGATGGAAAACAGAAAAACTATCAGAGGATTAAGCCATGGCAGACCGTTTCCGAGACAGAAATTCAGCAGGAGAATTTTCCACATATCAACAGAGGAAAAGTATTTTCGGGTAATTAAAAATATCACCGTCACGAAGATAAGGGCAGGTATAATATTTTTGAGAAGATTTTCGGGTGCGAAAAAATACTCCACGCCCCGTGGCAGTCCTCCCGAATACCAGCAGAGCAGACCGAATGTAACAGCTATTCCCAGAAGTGTCCTGACAATAAGGCTTACCCTCTGCCGCCTGTCCTCTTCATTTGTGTATTTTCCCATAACCGTTCCTCCTGTCTCATTTGATTGTTACTTATATATTAACATAAGCCTTTCGGATTGTCAAGTAATGTTCATTTATTCATATTACTCCTTTGAGCATTTTGGATATGGACTATCTTTAAGGCAAATCTGTTCTTTCCTATATATGCAATTTTTCATATAATTATTGTGCAAATCTCCAAAAAAGATTTTTGGCTGTTGACTTATTTTGAATACTATGCTATTATAAAGAAAATCAAACGGCAGTTGAGCCATATGTTGTGCAAACGATTACATACCCCGTTGTTTTTAGGAGGAAGCTTATTATGAATTACAAGAAAATTATAGCAGGAACCATGGCACTTACCATTACAGCCTCTCTTACCGCCTGCGGAGGCGGCTCGGAGGGCGCCGGCGAAACAACCTCAGCCGATGTGACCACCACCGCCGCTACCGAATGGACAGGCGACAATGTTGAGGTTGAGGCTCTTGACGAGACACTTGATGTGGACATTAACGGAAAGTCTCTCAAGTGGCTTGGAATATATGACCTGAACCCCACCAACGATTCCCCCGAAAGAAGCCCCGAGCTTGCCCTTTTTGAGGACACCTACGGCGCAAAGATCGAATATATACCCACCACCAGCGACAAGCGCTTTGAGGATCTTGCCACCAACATTATGGGCGGCACATCTCCCGACATTTTCGCATACGAGTGGAGATCCTTCCCCTGCGATATCGCAAAGGGTCAGTATCAGCCCATCGACTCCCTTGTTAACTGGGAGGATCCCAAGTGGGCAGATGTGAAGGACACTGCTGACAGCTTTATCTGGAAGGGTGAGCATTACATAGCTCCCCTGGGTTACAGCTTCAACGATACACAGGTCCTTATGTACAACAAGTCCACCATTCAGAGCGAGGGCTTCGAGGATCCCTATGAGATGTACTTGAACGGCGAATGGGACTGGAACGCATTCACCGATATGATGAAGACCTTTGTTGAAAACGGCAGCAGCGACGGCACCGAACGCTTCGGCATCGGCGGCTGGTGGGCAAATGCCTTCGTTTACACCGCAGGCGAAACTATGGTCACATATGACGGAACAAAGTTCGGCAACAACCTGAGAAGCGGCAAGATCGAAAGAGCTCAGGGCGTGCTTGAGGACATTTTCAAGAATAACCTTATCAAGCGCGGCTGGATAGGCGGCGAGTCTGCATTTGTAGACGACAGCCTGCTGTTCTACTCAATGGGTACCTGGGCATATAATGCTGCAGCTCTCTCCGTTCCCGATGACGAGATACAGATCGTTCCCTTCCCCAAGGATCCCGATTCAGATGAGTATTTCGTTTCTAACAAGGTATTCGCATATATGTGGGTAAAGGGCTCCGAAAACGGAGACTGCGTTAAGGCATGGCTCGACTGCAACAGAACTGTAAACTACGACGAAAAGTACCTCCAGGCTACTAAGGACAAGTATCTTGCAAACAACACCGGCTGGACCTCCGAGATGTACGATATCGCAATGGATTTCTATGATTCCGAGAAATTCACACAGGCATACGACTACGGCTACGGTCTCAGCACTCTTATGGCTGACGATGTAATGGGCGTTCTCTATGAGGGCATTGCAAATGAGCAGTTTGAGAGCTGGGTACAGGCTCGTGAGGAATATTTCCCCATCGTTGACGAGGAAATAAACGTTTATAACAACGCCGAGTAATTTCCAATAAATTTACAGACAAATACACAGCGCCGTCGGGGTCTGCTTCCGACGACGCTGCTTTTTTATTTGTTTTCGTCAATAATTATTTTTATGAATTTTTTCATAAGCGGCACATATGTAAAGCCAAACACAACGGCTGCCACAGCCATTACCGTTTTCTTGTGCTTCGGAGCAATGCTTATCCCGATAAGAACGCCTATTGCACAGAGACATAATTTCAAAAGTGCAATATCCTTCCAATCGCTTTCCTTGATGTATCTGTCGGCATATTCAAATAATCTGCTCATTGTATTACCTCCCTCGGCTCAAAAATTGCTGCCGTTCCAGCCCCAGTCGGGGGTGGACATATAGCTTACATATACCCTGTCGGTGGAAATGCCCAGGTTATCGAGGAGTATGCCTGTGATGTTGCTTGTAAGCACTCCCAGAGCGTTTGAGGAGGCATTGCCGTATATGCTCACCTCCACCATTGCGGCAGGCTCTTCGGTTCCCTTGAAATAAAGCTTGTAGTTGTCCTCAATGCCCACCATAAGCCAGCCCTCGGATTTTCCCGGTATGGCGGTTATGGCAAGTCCCAGAGCGGATTTGATGCTGTCGGCTTTTTCATTGGAAACTTCGGCATTTGTTTTGATGTTGATAAATGGCATAATATTTCCTCCCTGTTTTTTCAAACCGATGTTTTGATTTTCTGCTACGATTATACCACAGAATGATATCTTTTTCAATCATCTTAATACTTATTTTACATTTGACATTTTAATTTATCTTACTATAATTTACAATTTGGTTTACATACTAATTACGCTTTTCGGAAAATTGCTTTTTTATAAATTTACATATAAAACCCAAAAAGCCGATATGTTCGCATTTTTATGTCGGGTGTGTAAAGTGAAATACCTTTACATATATATGCATCAAGCATAGCTATGTCACCTATATAGAAATACAGGACAGACCGTTGCTTGTCTGTCCCGTATTTTTAACGCTTTAAATTGTAAAATATGCATAATACTGCTTTCTGTCATAATCGCCGGGCTTTCGGAAATCCATAATGTCGGTGCATAATCTGTATTTACCGCCTTCAAGCACGCCGTAAAGCTCCTCCCAGTTTTTGGTCAGAGTGAAGGGCTCATTTTCCCTTAATTCATTGGATATGGCTATAAATGCTATATCATCACGCAGAAAGGGCATTGTTTCCCATTTGCCGTTTTGATACCGTTCAAGCGTATATGCTGCGCCAAATTCAAGGCTTCCCGTTGTCTCGGTACCGTCCCAAAGCAGTTCCAATGTCATTCCCGTTGGTGTAACGTCCTTCGCTGTAAGGGTGATGCCCCATTCATCGGGGATTAGCCTGCCTTTTTCATCAAACTCGTATTCAACGCCCGAAACGGTTACTTTTCCCACAGCTGCTGCCCCGTCTGCACTCAGAAAATACTTTTTCTCGCCGTTTTCTGTAAGCCAACAGTTTTTCTTCATAATACCGTTTTTGTAGTAATAGCGTTTTCCCGATTTAATTGTCCAGCCTGTATATGCCTTTGCTTCGCCGCTGTCATACCGAATGTACCTGATACCGTTCTCGGTTTCTAATGTAGCCGCTTCTGCCGATAACGGACACATTGCAATAACTGCGGCGGAAGAAATCAATGCAGCTGTTCTCCCGATAAAATTTTTCATTGCAGTCCTCCAAATTCTTGCCTCTTGCTTCTTAAAGCTCTTGCCTCTATCAGCTTACCGCTCTCTCCATCTTGTAGCCAACGCCGAAAACTACCTTTATGTAGCTGGGGTTATGAGGGTCGGGCTCTATCTTGCTTCTTATGCGGCGGATATGCTCCACTACGGTCTTTCTTACGCAGTATGGAGTTTCGTTCCACACTCTGCGGTAAATATCGTCAACGGTGCAGACTGCTCCGCAGTTTTCCATAAGATACTCCACTATGCCGTACTCGATGGCGGTCATTCGGATAAGGCTGCCACCTCTGAAAACCTCTCTGCGGCGGCGGTCTATGCTGATGCTGCCGTTAATGAGGGTCTCGCCGTCGGCGGATATTATGCCGCTGACTCTGTTCTGAGCGCCGATATATCTTCTGAGCAGGGATACTACCCTTGCCTTGAACTCAAATCTTCCGAACTCGTCGGCATTCATACAGGCATCTGCTCCCTTGGCAAGAGCCATTGTGCGGTATATCTCGTCACAGCCGTCGGATACGGTGAGAACGGGGATATCCGACATTTTCCGAAGCTCCTCGATAAGCCCGAACTGGGGAGTAACAAGTCCCCCGTCACGTATGACCATCATATGTACATCACCCGAAATGCCCTTGCTGTCGAAAGGGTCCCCCGATCTATGGGAGATAACGTTTATCTCCTCTCTCGAAAGCATATCCGAAAGGCTCATTGCCTCTTCCCTTTTATCCTCTCCATATGCTATAATAACATTCGGGCGGCTTTGTATGCCCGTTATCTCTCTTTTTGCAGCGTATATCGAATTTGTTGACATAAGCTTTCCTCCTGTTCCTTATTTTTTCGGGCTGTCTTTTTTTCACCCGTTTTTTTGCTTCTGATATATAAACGATTTACAAGGGCAAAAAATTTCACCCGATTTGATGAATTTACACATTATTAACATTTACCGTCGTTTCGCTGTAAAAACACTTGAGAGATTTATGAAATATGCCTATACAGATTTTGAGACTTTTTCCGCTTACGGACTGTTATATATACAGAATGCATTCAAATCAAGCACATAAGGAGAGAACAAGATGACCGAAGGGGAATTTGAAATTATAATGCGGCGGCAGATAAATTCCGTGCTGAGGCTTGCCTGCTCCTATCTGAAATGCCGCGCGGAAGCCGAGGACTGTGCTCAGGAGGTTTTCTTAAAGCTGTACCGCTCCGATATTTCCTTCGGCTCCGAGAAGGAGGAGCGGGCGTGGCTCCTTACGGTAACGGCGAATATTTGCAGAAACCGTCTCCGCTCCCCTTGGTTTTCAAGGCGCGCGGATATGGAAATCCCCGAGGATATGGCGGCTGATATGCCCGATGAGGAAAAATCTGCCCTTTCGGAAGTTATGAAGCTGCCCGAGAAATACCGCACGCCTGTTCATCTTTTTTACTGCGAGGAATATTCGGTGAGAGAAATTTCCGAAATTACAGGGATAAAGGAATCCACCATTCGCACACGATTACAGAGAGGACGGGAGCTGCTTCGCTTATCCGTCACGGAAAAGGAAGGATAATATGGATATTAACAGCTACAAAACTGCTATGAACAAGGTTCAGGCTGATGAAGAGTGCATAAATAACATTCTGTATGCCGCAAAACATCAGACGAAAAGAGTTCGCTCACGGGGCAGGCTTCGCCGAATAATGCCCGTAATTGCCGCTGCTGTGTTAATGCTTACGGGATTTACGGTCTATGCCGCAAGCAATGGAATATTCTCCATAATCTTCGGCGGGGAAAAGGACTTCTCGCCCTTTGAAAATCTTACGGGAGAGCTTGAGGTACATTCACTGGAAACCTACATCGACGGGCTTCAGGTCACACCTGTTGGCTGTGCCACCGACAGCTATACCGTTTATTCGGTTTTCAGACTTGATTTTCCCGAGGCTTTGCCCGAGAGCGAGGAATATTTTGAGAATATCGAGGATGGGTATGGTCACTGCGATACAGAGCTTGTTGAATTATTCAAGAAATTTTCGGAAAACGGTCAGCCCTCCGGCGGCTGTATGGGAAAATATGTAAAGGGTGACGAGGACACGCTGTATTACGTTTATACGGTAAGCTGCGGAGACAAAATGAGCGGCGACATTACCCTTGATATGACCTGTCTCAGCCTTGCAGATGACAGCAAGGGGCTTATTAAGGACAGCATTATTTATAAAGATCCCCTGTTTTCCGCAAGCTTTACCGTTAATATCCCCCAGGTTGAAGGAGTTCAGCTTGTTACAAAGGAAACGGATATGGAGGGATTTAATGCTAACGTCTACCCCTGCAGCATCGTTATTGACACCTATGACTCAGCCCGGGTGAACGAGGTCTACAGAACGGGATATTTAAGTCCTTACAACGAAGCGTATGTTACTCTTAAAAACGGCGAGAAGATAGATGTTACAGGCATTTCTATGAGCTACAGTCTTAACCGTAACAAGACCACAGTAAACTATAACAGCACATCTGCGGGACCGCCTGTTTACGATTACTTAAATTACAGAGGATATCTTTCTTTCCCTGCCGACCCGAAGGATATTGTTTCTCTGACTATAGGCGGCTGCACCATGTATCCCGAGGAATAACACCATAAAAATAAACGGCAGAGGATCTCGTATCGGTGCGAAATTCTCTGCCGTTTTTTTACCTATTTATCTTTTCCTTGAGCTTTATTACCTGTTCCTCGGGGATATGGAGTATCTCGGAGATCTCTTTGTCGGTTCTGCCGTCGCTTGACATTGTGGAAATGATGTTTATCATATTGCGTTCACTGCCAATTTCAATGCCCTGCTCAATGCCCTGCTCAATGCCCTCTTCAATGCCCATCTCAATAAATCCCTGACTGATATTGCACATACCCTGAACCTCCTCATTGACCTCTCGGGTCATCTTAATATCGTAATCGCTTTGTAAAATTATCTTTTTTGCGCCTATTTCAATTTTCGGTGAAAGAAGCACAGAAAGAAGCTTTATAAGACTGTTTTCCGAGCTTACTCCGTTTCTGAAATTATCGAGACAGATCATTACAAGGGATATCATATCGTAATTCTGTCTCTCACATTCCCTGTCCTCCTCCGACTTGAAGCGGATATCGCCGTAATGCTGCTTTGGGGAAAGGGAATATTCGGTAATGGTATTCCTATGAGCCTCGTCGGGGTCGGTGCATATCCACACCGAATATACCTTTCTCAGCCTGTCGTAATCCGAACCTGAGAATACCTGCCCGTACTGTGAGGAAATAAGCCTGCTGCAGTAGTAGATGCCCCTTTTCAGCAGGGAATATCCCGGGTCATAGTTTTTCTGTGCTTCGATGTTTATGATAAGCTCAATTGTCTGTCCGTCTCTTCCCGGGGCTTTGGCGGTGAAACGGATATCGAAAAAGCGTGCGCCCTCCGATGCGGTAGTATCCTCGCTGTTATCCGTATGAACCACAGGCGGCAGCACATCAACATCTACGGGAGTATCGCTTATCTCGATATCGCTTATGTACCTGATAACTTCGTCAATGGTACAGTCACGATACTCGTATGCTACGCCCTTTAATATGCGTGAAGCGATCTCCTTCAGCGCAAGTACCTTTTTGCAGGCTCGGTCGCAGGCGTTGTTATATCCTCCAATGGCTATGGCTTCTGATGCAAAGGTGTTTTCCGTCGGCACTTCGATCACTCCCCCGTCATCTTTATTATATCGCAGTTACCCTCATAATGTGTTAAATTTATATTAACGAAAAGCCGCCCTGCTTTCACAGAGCGGCTTGAAGTATTTACAAAAATTACTGAGCAGCGTTAAGCTTCTTAGCGAGCTGGCTCTTCTTTCTTGCAGCCTTGTTCTTGTGCATAATGCCCTTAGCGCAAGCCTGGTCAACCTTCTTGATAGCGAGCTTGATAGCCTCGGGGGACTTCTCAGCGTCGGCAGACTTGATAACGGTCTTGAGGTTGGACTTGATCATCTTGTTTCTGAGGGTCTTAGCTGCGATAACCTTTACTCTCTTCTTAGCGGACTTAATATTAGGCATAATCATTACCTCCAAAAAATTGTTCGTGTAGTATAGTTATTTATATCGGATCGTGTGTGAATAAAAGCCATAGACACGGTGTTGGCTTTTGAGGAGCGTAATGACTTCGTTCCCTTGAGATCACGCTTTCAAATCCTGCGGAAAACGCCCACTTGTCGGCCCGAGCATTTTCAGACATACTAATATTATACCATTGGTATGACATATTTTCAATATCCATATGTGTAAAATTTTCTTATATTTTTCGGAATTATTTTTAGTTATTATGCACATATTAACACTACATAAAACGAAAGAGGGAAATGAAATGAGCAGTAACAAATATTCAAGGACAGATCTTGCGGTGGAGATTTTCGACCCCGATGCAGGCAGGCTCCCCAAAGGAATAAAGCGGCGTATCAGAAAAAGCAGCGTTTGTGAGATAACCGAGATAATTGTGACAGATGACAGCGCAGGAATGAAAATTGGCAAGCCAAAGGGCAGGTACATCACCATCGAGACCGACCGTCTTTCCGCTCACCCCGAGGATTTTTCGGAGCAGTCTCAGAACATTGCCGATGAGCTTATAGAGCTTATCCCCGACAAGCGGCATATCCTTGTGGCAGGAATCGGAAACGAGAGCATTACCCCCGACGCACTTGGTCCCAAAACGGCTCAGAGGGTCATTGCCACCCGTCACATTGCAGGGGATAATGTGGGGGCAGAGCTTTCCGAGCTTGACCTTAATATGGTCTCCGTTCTGTCAACGGGGGTCATGGGTCAGACGGGAATTGAGTCCTCGGAGCTTGTGAGGGCGGTGTGCGATAAAATAAAGCCCACCTGCGTTATTGCTATAGATGCTCTTGCCTGTATGGACATCTCCCGTCTGGGCACTACCATTCAGCTTTCGGACAGCGGCATTTCCCCCGGTGCGGGAGTTCAGAACCGCCGCAAGGAGCTTTCCCTCGAAACCCTCGGTATTCCCGTTATTGCGGTGGGCGTTCCTACGGTGGTTGATATGCACAGCATCGTTCACAGCATAACGGGTGCGCCCCCCGACAAACATCTGCCGAATATGATGGTCACTCCCCGTGATATTGACAAGATGATAGACCGCTCGGCTCATCTGCTTGCCTTTGCAATTAACCGTGCGGTTCAGCCTCAGCTTTCCGACGAGGATATTTTGTCCCTTATGTGATTGTTCCACGTGGAACAATTTAATAGCCCGTAAAGCTGTCATTTGCTTTACGGGCATTGGTGTTGTTATTCCATTGTTGTCGTGGGAACGGTTGTATTCTCGGTCTGAGGCGCGGTCGTTTCCGATGTTGTGGTCTCGGGTAATGATGTTTCGGAGCTTACCGTTGTGCTGACGGGCAATGCAGAGGTTTCGGAGATTGCCGATGTAATTGTAATTTCCAAAACTGTTTCGGGGAGAGTCGCAAGAGGTGCGGAGGTTGTTTCGCTTTCTAAAGGCGTTTCAATAGCCGTTTCGGTCTCTGTAAAGCTCGTAAACTGTGCGGTCATTTTCGGGGAGGCAAGTGCCAGTGAGGTAATAACGCCATTGCCGTCAAATACTGCGCTTACGCCGTCTGAGGTGTACACCCAGCCGCCTTCCTCTCCCGAGGTTAGCTCCGCTCCGTTCTCAAAGGCGGCGGACATATTGTCAATAGCCGTAAAAAGGGCGTAAACAGGCGATTTGTGCGGCACATCTTCGGGAGCAAGGTCAAAGGAAAGCTCTCCCAGAGATGAGGAAAGCTCCCCTTCTGAAGAGGTCAGCTTCATTCCCGATATGGTTTCGGGCGAGGTTATTTCCAGCTCCCAGAATCCTGCTCCCAGACGTTTTAAATTGCCCGAAAATGCAAATTCCGTCTCCTCGCTGCTGTCGCTGCCCGGGGGGATTATGCCCGCTGTAACGGTACATTCACAGGTAAATCCCCCGTCAAGCTTCGGCTGAGGCGAGGGGGCAAGGTCTGATACCGAGCAGGCGGAAAGTCCTGCGGCAATTATAATTGGTGTGAAAATTTTAATAAAGCTGTGCTTCATAAATACGTTCCTTTCATCTGTTAACAGATTTTTTTCGGAACGCATTACGGTTTATCTTCCAAGCCGTTTGTATACTTCGGGGAGCATTTTTATGGCGTCTGTGGGGAGCATTCCCGTCATAGAAAGCTTCCTTGCGGCTACATCTGCAGCAAGTCCGAAAATATAAACTCCCGCACAGGCTGATTCATAAAGCAGGCTCTTATCCTCGGAAATGCCCTTGCTGTTTGCGGTCACAAGCCCCGAAATAATTCCCGTAAGCACATCTCCGCTGCCGCCCCGTGAAAGTCCGCCGTTGCCCGTATAGGAGGCTCTTACTCTGCCCTCGGGTGAGACGATATAGGTGGGATAGCCCTTGGCGCACACCACCGCTCCCGTAAGCTCTGCAAGGCGCATTGCAGCTTTCTGCCTGTCCGCTGTGACTTCTGCAGTGGATATGCCAAGCAGCCGTCCCAGCTCGGCAGGGTGGGGTGTGAGGACAGCCCTGCATTCTGCGTTCCTGATAATATCTATGCAGCCTGCAAGACAGTTTAGACCATCTGCGTCAATGATAAGAGGGATATTTTTTTCGCCGCACAGCTTCACAACATTTTTGAGTATGAGCGTGGTGTCACTTGTGGCTCCCATTCCGCTGCCAATGGATATGCAGGTCATTTTCTCTGCTTCGGAAAGAAGCTTCGGGATATTATCCGCCGAGATATAGCCGTCGGGAGTGGGGACAAGCTTACAGAATGTACACTCGTAAATTCCCGAAGCTGTACGGCTTATTACCTCGGGAACAGAAGCAAGCCGAACAAGTCCCGAGCCGCTTCTGAGTGACCCTGAGACGTTCATTGCTGCGGCTCCGCTCATTCCCTCGCTGCCTGCGATAATAAGGAGTTTTCCAAAATTGCCTTTATGGTCATTCTCCCCTCTTATAGGTACTGCTTTTGCCGCAAAGCTCATATCCATAAGCTCGCAAATGCCCTCAATGCTCTCAAAGCATTCCACGTCAATGCCGATAGGGGCGGTCACTATCTCGCCGCAAAGCTTTTTTGCGGGAGAATGGAGCATTCCCGTTTTGACTGCTCCGAATGTAACTGTCACATCACAGCAAAGAGTCCCTTCGGAACATTTTCCGCTTATGCTGTCCGCTCCCGAGGGGATATCGACGGCTATTTTAAAGGCTTTTGAAGCGGATAAGCATTTCATTGCATTTGATATTTTTTCGGGCAGTTCACCGTGGAAGCCCGTTCCGAAAACTGCATCTGCTATGATATCATATTCTGCGGACAGGTCCGTCTCGGAAAGAGGAAGGATTTCTATATCCGAAATAGAGGTTATCCTTGAATATTCCTCAAATGCAATTCCCTTGCATGGCGGCTCTGCGGCAAGGGATACGGTGACAGCAGCTCCCCTTTCGGACAAAAGCCTTGCCATAACAAAGCCGTCTCCGCCGTTGTTTCCCTTGCCGCAGAGTATGAGAGCCTTTTTTCCCGAAATATCCGGTATGCGCTTTAGTATTTCCTCTGTGGCGGCGGCTCCTGCATTTTCCATAAGCTGTAAATATGTGGTTCCTTTTGAAACGGCATTTGCCTCCGCTGTTTTCATCTGTTCGGGGGTGACTGTATACATAAAATTTTCTCCTTTTATGGAAACAAAAAAATTAAGACTGCTTTAAGATAAGCTTAGTATAATTTCATTACAAAATCTGAAAAGAAAGGTGACTTTTATGAAAAAAATTTTATGCGCTCTTCTCTGTGTGCTTGCGCTTACCGCCTGCGCAAGTGCGGAAAATGCCCCTGCGGCTGATACCGTGACGGAAACATCAGCCAATACAGAAACTGCTTCCGAAACAGAAGCGGAGACTGTACATAATAACGATACGGAAAATCCTCCCCCGACAGAAGAAAAAAGAGAGTTCAAGGGAGATATTATCCGTGTTACTGCGGTAGACGGTGATGTTATAACGGGAGAGAAGATGTCTGGCGGCAGAGGCTTCGGCGGCGGCAGACCCGATGGAAATGCTCCTGCCTTTGACGGAGAAATGCCCGAAAAAGGCGAAAGACCCGAGGGTGAACCTCCTGCAATGCCCGAGGACGGAAGTATGCCCGAAAGCGGTGAGAAGCCCGATGGCGAACCCCCTGCAATGCCCGAAAAGGGAGATAAAAATTTTGACGGTGAGCGTCCCGAGGGCGAGACTGTCACATTTACCATAACCGACAGCACTGTTATGGATATGGAAAGCATTTCCGTAGGCGATATGATAACCGCAGAGCTTAACGAGGACGGAACAGCCTTTTCGGTAAAAGCGGCGGATATGCCTGCTCGGAGAGAGGGTAATGCCGAAAGCGAGCAATAAAAATCAGCCGTGAAGTATTTACTTTCACAGCTGACAGACGCAGGGAAGAAGCTCACGTTTCTTCTTTGCGTCCTTTTATTTCCCCTGCCATCTCAAAGCCCTTTTTGGCGGCAATGACCGCAATTATCTCGTTGATAACAGCGGCTGCGGCAATGGTTCCCTGAATTATCTGCACTCCCCCGTTGTCCGAGGCTGACAGCACAGAAACGGCTATGCCCGTAAATACAAGGGACACTCCCGAATGGGGAAGAAGGGTAAGTCCCAGATATTTCCTGACGCTTTCGTCAAAGCCCGATACCCTTGCGCCTATCCTTGCTCCGAAATATTTTCCTGCTGCTCTTGCGGCGATATAGATAAATGTAAACAGTCCTGCGTTAAATATGGCGTGCCAGTCAAGAGGTGCGCCAAGGTTCAGTATTACTATGACCATTGATAGGGCGAGTATGGGGTTAAAATCCTTTGTTATCTCCTCAAGCCGCTCGTCTGTTATCATATTTGAAAATGCGGCGGAGAATGCCATTCCCATAAGCATAAAATTAAGGACGGGTGAAGGCATTAAATATTTGTTGCAGAGAAGTCCTGCCACCGAGGTCACGAGTATTCCTGCTATAAGCACTCCGAGGGAGGAGAATTTTTTTGATGTTCTTTTGAGAAGAAAGCCTGTGGGTATTCCCACAACAGCGCCTATTATGAGGGGCAGGAATATCATAACGGGTATCATATACATGGGCATTGCTCCCCCCGACAGCTGACGGGCTATTATGGAGATGGTGGTGAAAAATACTGCCACTCCAACAATGTCGTCAAGTGCAGCCATGGGTATGAGGGTCTTGGTGACGGGTCCGTTTGTCTTGAACTCGTTCACGATGGACAGTGCGGGGGCAGGTGCCGTTGCAAGGGCAATCCCGCCGAAAATAAAGGCAATATATGCGGGAATGTCCATTATCAGAAATACGATGTAAAACACAAGGCTAACAAGGGCGAATGTGCCCAGAGACTGGGTAAGGGTGGTGACGATTAGCGCCTTGCCGCTTCGCTTTATTTTTTTCCACACAAGCTCCGTTCCTATCATAAGTCCCACCGCACACTCAAGAATGTGAATAAGGGTCTGATATGCGGTCATATCCATAAGCTCCCGAGAAATTACCGAAAATGCGTGGGGACCTAAAACAATTCCCGTTATTAGCCAGCCAAGAATGGAAGGAAGTCTCAGCTTTGAGACAAGCTTTCCCACTGCAAATGCAATAACTATTGCTACAAGCCATTTAAGTATTATCATGTCCGTCTCCCTTCAGAATGCCGAACAGCATATATTCGAACAGTTTGGGAAGATTTTTTTCGTGAAATAATATCATATCCTCTGGGGACTGATCATCCGAACGCCTGCAGCAGTACAGGTTATACATATCCTGCAGCAAAGCGAAATAGCTCACGGCGCTGTCCGTATCCACGCCCGTTCTCAGCTCTCTGCCGTCAAGAATGGCTTTTATCCGCTTTGTATTCAATTCGTCATAGGTTCGGCGTATCTCGCAAATTTTCTCACGGTGCTTCGGGGGCGGGTCTGCCAGGGCTTCAAGGATCATTGCTGCCTCGTTTTTCTTTTCGGCGAAAAACTCCGCTCTTGCCTTGAAATATGCGTTATGATCCCCCACGCTTTCCTCTGTAGACAGCCTTTCGGTCATTTTTTCAAAGCAGAGCCTGAGACATTCGATGTACAGCTCGTCTTTGCTGTGGAAATTATGATAAATAAGTCCTTTGGATATGCCGCCACTGATATTGTTTATGGAAGCCTGCTTATAGCCCTTTGAGCCGAACTCCCGTATTCCTGCGGCGATAATTTTTTCTCTTGTGAGCCTTGTCTTTTCTTCCTGCTTCATAGGTGTAGTATTCCTCCGAAAGAACATTTTAAAAATAGACCTGCAAGTCTATTATATTAGATCAAACGGAAAATGTCAATAGCTGTGAGAAAAATCCGTGAAAATAAAAACGAGCCTGCAAAAATGCAGACCCGTTTTGAAAAGCTTATTAAATTTGTAATCAGTTGATAACAGTCTTCTCTGTTTCCTTATCAAAGATGTGGATCTTGTTAGGATCGATAGCAACCTTGATAGTGTCCTGAGGACGAGCGGTAGATCTGGGATCAACACGAGCGGTAAGAGGAATACCCTCACAGTTGAGGTAAAGGTATGTCTCAGCACCCATCATTTCGGTGATCTCAACGTCAGCCTCGATAACGCCTGTCTTAGCTGCGGAGAGGAACATTTCCTCATCGTGAATGTTCTCGGGACGGATACCCATAATGATCTCCTTGTCAACGAGCTCGGAAAGTGCGAGGTCGTCAACCTTAGCCTCGGGAACTTCAACGTAGTACTTCTTGCCTCTTGTGGTCTTGGTGTCCTCGGAGCCGAACTCTACTGTGTACTTGCCCTCGATCTTTCTGAGGTAAGCGTCAACAAAGTTCATCTGAGGAGATCCCATAAAGCCTGCAACGAACTGGTTTACAGGGTTTGTGTAAAGATTCTGAGGAGAATCTACCTGCTGAACGAAACCATCCTTCATAACTACGATACGGTCACCCATTGTCATAGCCTCTGTCTGGTCATGTGTTACGTAGATAAATGTAGTACCGAGCTTCTGGTGGAGCTTGGAGATCTCAGTTCTCATCTGAGCACGGAGCTTAGCATCCAGGTTGGAAAGAGGCTCGTCGAGAAGGAATACCTGAGGCTCACGAACGATAGCACGACCGAGAGCAACACGCTGTCTCTGACCACCGGAAAGAGCCTTGGGCTTTCTGCTGAGCAGGTGAGAGATATCGAGAATTCTTGCTGCTTCTTCAACCTTACGAGCGATCTCGTCCTTGGGAACCTTTCTGAGCTTCAGACCGAATGCCATATTCTCGAATACGGTCATATGAGGATACAGAGCGTAGTTCTGGAAAACCATGGCGATATCTCTGTCCTTAGGAGCAACGTCGTTTACAAGACGGTCGCCGATATAAAGCTCGCCCTCGGAAATCTCTTCAAGACCTGCGATCATACGAAGTGTTGTAGATTTTCCGCAGCCTGAAGGGCCTACGAGGATGATGAACTCTTTGTCCTTGATCTCAAGGTTTACGTCTGATACGGCAACAACGCCACCGGGATATTTCTTATAGATGCCTCTGAGTGATAAGCTTGCCATTTAATGTGGACCTCCCTATTCAAAATGCTGCCGACCATTCTTGCAATACGATATCGGCTATATCTATATAATACCAAATAACTCACATAAATTTCAAGTCTCTTATTACCCAAAGTTATAAAAACTTATTTATTAAGTTTGACGAAAATAAACCGTTCGTAAATTTGATGTTGGTAATTTATTACTGTTTTGCATAAAGATTTTCGACTTCTTTGTGCAAAATTTCTCTGCACTCTCCGAGGGGCAGATCAGGGTCAAGAGGTATGCCGCCTATGCGTACCCTGCGGAGAAATACGACCCTGTTGCCCGCCGCCTCCATCATACGCTTGACCTGATGATATTTTCCCTCGCATATTATCAGGCGGACTTTTTTGCTGTCCTCCGTGAATATGATCTCTGCGGGCAGGCATTTTTCGCCGCCGTCAATGGTCATTCCCGAGGCGAAAAGCTCCTTGTAGCTTTCCTTTGCAGGCTTTTCGAGAGTTACCTCGTATTCTTTTTCCACGTGGCTTCGGGGAGATAACATTCTGTGGGCAAGTGCGCCGTCGTCGGTGATGAACACAAAGCCCTCGGTGTCCTTGTCCAGCCTGCCTGCGGGGAAAAGTCCCTTTCTCCGCAGCTCCTCGGGGATAAGCTCAAGGACGGTGGGGCTAAGCTCGTCCTTTACGGCGCATACGGTACCCGAAGGCTTATTCAGCATTATATACAAATGTTTTCTGTAAGATATGTGCTTTCCACCGATTATTATTTCATCGTTTTCGGGGTCAATGTGGATATCCCCCGACCTGACAGGCTCCCCGTTCACAATTATCTGTCTCTTTTTTATCATAGCCTTGGCGTCCGCACGGGAGATACCCGTCTGCTCCGCTGTGAATTTATCAATACGCATCTGAAAATCCTTTCGCTTTTTTTGGCTGCTTTTGGGAAAATAATCACATAAGCTCTGCATAAATGCAGCATAAATTTTTGCGCATTATACTATAAAAAATCATTCAGTTCATTTTCATCGGGCTTTTCAAAAAGCTCTGCAAATTTTTTTGCAAGTCCCTCATCTGCATAATACGCCTGCAATCTGCCCGAAGAAATATCGGCATTGCACTTGTTGATCCGTTTGTGCCATTCAGAATATTCCTCGGCAGCAACGTAATCATCGTGTTTTTCCCCTGTGTCCTGTCCGAAAAGGGCAAGGATTATTTCGTCAACAGACAATACAACCGCTTTTTCCTTCCGCAGACTATCGGAACGGGGCTTTTTCCGCTTCATATTTTTCCGCACAGCACATCAGTTATATCATTGCTGTTTTGCTCCTTGCCATTGTTTTATTTATAGTATAGGGGTTTTTGCGGAGATTGTCAAGGGTGGTTGATTTTGGTCTGAGATAGGTTACAATTAAGATTAGATTACGGTAATTCACTAAGAAAAATCGGTAATATGTTGTCTGAAATTATCGAAACATATTCAAATCCCCTTGATTTTTTCTCCTCATATGCTATAATATAAGTATATGCAATTTTATAAAGCAATAAAATCAAACAAAGGAATGAAATGAAATGCTGGATATCAGATTTGTCAGGGAAAATCCCGACGCAGTAAAGGAAAATATAAAGAAGAAGTTTCAGGACGCAAAGCTTCCTCTTGTTGACGAGGTGATCGAGCTTGACGCACAGTCGAGAGCCGCTCAGCAGGAAGCCGACAAGCTGAGAGCCGACAGAAACCGTATCTCCAAAGAGATAGGCGCTCTTATGGCTCAGGGCAAAAAGGACGAAGCTGAGGCTGCAAAGGCACAGGTAAAGCAGTTCGGTGACCGTCTTGCCGAGCTTGAGGTCAAGGAAGGCGAGCTTGCGGAAAAGGTCAGAAAGATAATGATGACCATTCCCAACATCATCGACCCCACCGTTCCCATAGGCAAGGACGACAGCGAGAATGTTGAGCTTGAGCGTTTTGGTGAGCCTATTACTCCCGATTTTGAGATACCCTACCACACCGATATTATGGAAAAGCTGGGGGGCATTGACCTTGACGCCGCAAGAAAGGTTGCAGGAAACGGTTTCTATTATCTTATGGGCGATATTGCCCGTCTCCACTCCGCTGTTACATCTTACGCAAGAGATTTTATGATAGACAAGGGCTTTACCTACTGCATACCTCCCTTTATGATAAGAAGCGGCGTTGTTACAGGCGTTATGAGCTTTGCGGAAATGGACGCTATGATGTATAAGATCGAGGGCGAGGACCTTTATCTTATCGGCACCAGCGAACATTCTATGATAGGCAAGTACATCGACACCATTGTTGATGAATCCACTCTCCCCCACACCCTCACAAGCTATTCCCCCTGCTTCAGAAAGGAAAAGGGCGCTCACGGCATTGAGGAAAGAGGAGTTTACCGTATCCACCAGTTTGAAAAGCAGGAAATGATAGTTATCTCCAAGCCCGAGGAGAGCATGGAATGGTTCCACAAGATGTGGAAATATACAGTTGAGCTTTTCCGTTCAATGGACGTTCCCGTAAGAACTATCGAGTGCTGCTCGGGAGACCTGGCAGACCTCAAGGTTAAATCCTATGATGTTGAGGCATGGAGCCCCCGTCAGCAGAAGTATTTCGAGGTGGGCAGCTGCTCCAACTTAGGCGACGCTCAGGCAAGACGTCTTGGTATCAGAGTAAAGGGCGAGGGCGGAAAGAAATATTTTGCTCACACTCTTAACAACACCGTTGCTGCTCCCCCGAGAATGCTCATTGCTCTTCTTGAGAATAATCTCAACGAGGACGGTTCTATAAGAATCCCCAAGGCTCTGCAGCCGTATATGGGCGGTAAGACCGTTATCGAGGTAAAGAAGTAATAAAAGCAAAACAGAACTTTATTCTTTAATATGTTCCACGTGGAACAATATAAATCCCCCGAAAATTCCAAAGTGAAATTTTCGGGGGATTATTTTTTTCAATTGTTCCACGTGGAACATTTCCTACAGACGCAGAATGATTTAACAGCTTTATTGATTTGATAGTGCGACCTCGCCGCGGGGCGTCCCCCGAATAAGTGGAACGTTTTATTTTGCGCAAACATCATTCTTCTTATGAGTAGCCTTCCGTACCTCCTCAATAGTCTCACGGATATTCAGAAAAGCTTCCACGAGAACAGGGTCAAAGTCCCTTCCGCTTCCCTCGGAAATAATGTTAAAGCATTCCTCAAGGGGCATTGCGTCACGATAGCAGCGCTTTTCCGATACGGCGTCAAATACGTCTGCCACAGCCATTATCCTTGCGGAAAGTGGGATATCTGTTTCCGAAAGTCCCTCGGGATAGCCCCTGCCATTCCATTTTTCGTGGTGATAACGTGCCACCTCGTATGCCATCTTTTTATAATTCTCATCGGCGGAATTTGAGAATATCTCCTTTAGTATCTCGCCGCCTCTTGCGGAATGGGATTTCATTATATCAAATTCCTCATTGGTAAGCTTTCCGGGCTTGCAGAGAATGCTGTCGGGAATAGATATCTTTCCTATATCGTGAAGGGGAGCTACCATTGCAAGGCACTCAATAAATTCATCTGTAATGATGTCGCTGTACTGTCCCGTCCTCTGCAGCTCACGGGAGAGAAGCTCCGCATAAATGCTGGTTCTTTTGATATGACCGCCTGTATTTTCGTCACGGTTTTCCACTAAAGTTGCAAAGCCGCATATCATTTCCTGATTGCTGGAAAGCAGCTGCTCGTAATTATCGGCATCATCGCTGAGAAGCTTTGATGTTCTTTTGGTGAGAAGAAGGAGCAGTGCCGCAAAGCTTAAAAGCGTTAACATTCTGGGCAGAACACCGAATATCACAAGTTTATCTATGGTCTGGAAATTATGGTCATTATTCCGACCTATGAAAAATGCGATAAACTGTCCTGCAACGGTAACTATCATAGTTCCTGCCGTTGAAAGCTTTGTAAGCTTCTGTGAAAAATAAAGTCCCGCTATAGCAATGGGATATGCATATATCACCACAACGTGATATGTAAGGGAAGAGGTTATCACAAGCAGAAAAAGGTCTGCAAAAAGCACATACAGATATTTGAGATACTTTGCCGATGTTCCGCACACCTTATTCAGAAGCTTAGGAAGCAGCAACAGCACCGCACTTATACAGTAAGCCACAGTCATTACAGGCTTGTCAATAACAAATATGCCCGCCAGATTAAAAATATGTATCACCGAAAAAATAGCAAAGGTTATCAGCATAACATTTGCGGCAGTGCGGTTTGCGTCCTCTTCGTTTCGTTGTATGATCCTGCTCAGGGTCGCATTGCTCATCTGTCTCATCTCCAAAAATATGTATTTGAATAATTATAGCATATTCAACATTATTCGTCAATGATATTTACATTAGAAAATAATAAACTCACGTGAAAAGAGCATTCACGTGAGTTATTTCATACGCTGATATTATTTTCTCTTAACAGGGATCCAGATAGCGCTCTCATAATCCGCCGCACTTGTGTCTCCCTCCGAGTACCACTCGATATTTGCACCGAATGCAATTTCATAATCGGGATTTCCGGGGAGCCATTCACGGAATATCCTTGTATTCACCGACTGCAGCAGCCCGGGCAGAGGACCTACGCACCTGAACTTTGCCCACTGTGTCTCGGGAAGCTCATACACCGTCATTCCCTCGGGAACAATGCCGCCCTTGTACTCCCCTGCAATGATGTATCTGAATTTTCCGCCGCCGATATCGTCAATGCACACACCGTACATACCTATGCAGTTATCAGCAATAGCCTTTTCCTCAGCAGTTTCGGGAGCTTTGATTTTGTTACAGATGGGTGCGATTTTTTCACCCATTATCTCCTCCCAGAACTTTGGTATCTCAGCATAGGAAGTTTCCTCAGAAAAATCACGCTCATAACCGATCACCTTAAAACCGCTCATTTTTTTAACTATCATATCCATACTGTTTCCTCCTTGAATTACCACTTGAATTTTAAGAGGGAGAAATGTCCTCAGCCTGTGGGGGTCTTTTCTCAGACCCGACGGAGTGACGCCGTGAAAGCGTGTGAATGCCTTTGTAAAGCTCTCGGGAGTGTCGTAGCCGTATTTCAGAGCAATGTCAATGACCTTTTCGTCCCTGCCGCCGATGATATCCAGCGCTGAAAGATAAAGTCTGCGGCTGCGGATATATTCGCCCATTGAATAGCCCGTCATAAACTTGAAACCCCGCTCAAGGTAAAAGGGTGAAATGTTCACAGCTTTTGCCGCGTCCTCGGGAGATATGTCCTCTGTAAGACCCATCTCAATAAAATCAATCGCCCGTCTCAAGCTTTCCGTCCAGTCCATTTCCTCGCCTCCTGTAATAATGATAACATATATGGATAAAGTTGTCCTGTCAGTTTCTGCCCTATTTTGTCCGATAGATTATTTCGTATATTTATTTTACATTAAAAGTATTATTGTGTCAATAAGATACAAAAAAGCCGTTTAGCATTCATAATCGAACCTAAACGGCTTTTACTTTGATAATGCCTCAAGCATTACTTAATAAGGACGGCGATTTTTGCACTGCTTGCAGTACACATAACCTGCGGAATTTGTTGTACCGCAGCGGGGACACACCCAAAGATTTGAAGCAAACATTCTCTTGATAAATAATTTTAACATAGCAAATCCTCCAATTTTTATTTTTTGCACTTATATAGGTGCAATATTATTATAGCATAGACTTATAATAATGTCAACGACTTTTGCACCTATACAAGTGCAAAAATATAACGGGAGGATTTGTTGGAAATGAACAAAAAAATTGAAACCGCAGTAGGAAACAATGTAAGATTACTGAGAGAAAAAAGTGGATTTACTCAGGAACAGCTTGCCGCAAAGCTTCAATTAAATGGCTGTGATATTACAAGAAGTGCCGTTGCAAAAATCGAGGTCGGTCAGAGACATCTTTATCCCGATGAAATAATTCTGATAAAAAAGATACTGTCAGTTCAGTATGATGATTTTTTCAAGGGTCTTTGATACAAAAATCCCGTCATTTCGATTTGCACAGAAATGACGGGATTTTTGTATGCATTTTAAATTCAGTCCGTAGCAGTTTCGCTGATACCGTTGTTATTATCCGAATTTCCCGACTCAAATAAGATAAGGAAATCCGCCAGGCGGCAAAGGTCTTCCTTGTCGCTGAAGCTGAGGGTTATCTTTCCCTTTTCGCCGCTGCTGCCGCTTATCTTGACCGATCTTCCAAGTCTCTCCTTGAGACTAAGCTCCATTTCGGTATAATAATTTTTCGTAGTTCTGTTAACAGCAGGCTTTTTTTCCTCGTCTCCCCTGTTAAGCTCAGCCGCAAGCTTTTCGGTCTGGCGAACGCTAAGCTTTTCAGTGATCACCGTGTTAAGCGCATAAATTAGGCTTTCCTTATCTTCTATCGACATAAGCACCTTTGCGTGACCCACGGAAATTTCGCCATCACCAAGAGCATTCAATGCTTCCTCGGGAAGACTGAGCAGACGGGTCATATTTGCAATATATGAACGGGATTTACCCATAACCTCCGAAAGCCTGTCCTGTGTCATACCGTATTTATCCATAAGTGTGCGGTAAGCCATAGCTTCTTCAACCGGGTTAAGGTCTGCACGCTGAACATTCTCCACAATTGCAAGTTCAGCAGCCTCAAGCTCGTCTGTCTCACGGATAATTACGGGCACTTCCTCCATTTTAAGCAGCTTGCAGGCACGCCATCTCCGCTCGCCAGCGATTATCTGATATGTAAGTCCGTTGGGCAGAGGACGGACAACAATGGGCTGAATAAGACCATGTTCCTTTATGGAATCCGCAAGTCCCTTTATATTATCCTCGTCAAAAACGGTTCTGGGCTGTGATTTGTTGGGTTCGATTTCGGACATTCTGAGAGTTTTGATGTCCTTGCTTTCAAATGCGTTATCCTCAAAAAGTATGTCAAGACCTGATCCGAGAGCCATTTATCATACCAACCTTTCTTAAATTTTAGCAGAGCCTAAAAGCCGCTTTTTTACGGGCTTCGGCTTGATATCGGTGACACCGTGACGGGTGAGCATTTCCTCCGCAAGCTTTTCATAAGCTTCCGCACCGCGGGAAGTCTTGTCATAATAGATAACGGGTTTTCCGAAGCTCGGAGCCTCGGAAAGCTTTACATTTCGGGGAATTACCGTTCTGTACACCTTTTTCGGAAAATGTCTCTGAACCTCGGAAACTACCTGATTTGTAAGGTTAAGACGTGCGTCAAACATTGTAAATACAATTCCGTCAATGTCAATATTGGGATTGTAATTTTTCTTAACTCTCTTGATAGACTCCACAAGCTGGGAAAGTCCCTCAAGTGAATAATACTCACATTGAAGCGGGATAAGCACACTGTCCGAAGCACAAAGTGCGTTAACCGTCAGAAGCGAAAGAGAAGGCGGACAGTCGATGATTATGTAATCATAGTCATTTTTTACGGTCAAAAGCTGCATTTTAAGGCGATTTGAGCGGTTGTCAAGATTAACAAGCTCAATATCAGCGCATGCAAGCGCCGAGGTGCTGCATATAACAGACACGTTTTTGTAAGCAGTCTCGATAATTCCCTCGCCAATTCTCCGCTTGCCCATAAGTACATCGTAAATGGTCACAGAGACGGATTTTTTTCGTATACCGAAGCCGCTTGTGGTATTTCCCTGAGGGTCCATATCAATGCAGAGGACTTTTTTCCCTCTGATTCCGATAGAAGCCGCAAGATTAACGGCAGTAGTGGATTTTCCAACGCCGCCCTTCTGGTTGGCTATTGCGATTATTTTAGTCATTTTATCAGTCCTTAAGCATAAAATGTTCTACACTAATTGTTCCACGTGGGCAGGGAATCGCCCTGCTGCGAGGTCGCGCCGTATATTTGCTATGATTTTATAAAAATCTCCGCGCCTGAATGTTCCACGTGGAACATATAATAATTTTTTTATCAATGGAATAGTGTATTTCTATTATAACATCAATTCTAACCGATTTCAAGTAGCAATAACCATAAAAATAATAATGTTCCACGTGGAACATTTTACGGGAAATATTTCAATAAGCCATTCATTTACATTGCAAAAGATCAAATATGTTAATTATTACTAAATAAACTAATTACATTTTGTAATATCTGTCACTTGACATTAAGAACCTACAATTGTATAATAATATCAACATACAATTGTAGGTTAAATAATTAAAAAGGAGATATCTGAAATGAAAAGACTTCCCGACACCGAATTTTCCGTAATGCAAGGCTTATGGAGCGCAGAAAGCTCCACCCTCTCCACCGCCGAATTAAAAGAACTTCTTGAAAAAGAGCGCAGCTGGAATATGTCAGCACTCCAGACTGTCCTCTCCCGACTTGAGGAAAAAGGGTTTGTAAAAAGCGAGAAAAACGGCAGAAACCGCTTCTACACCGTCCTTATTTCCGAAGAAGCTTACCTTGCCGAGGAAAGCAGATCCTTTTTCGGCAGAATTGGCGGAAAGAAGCTTACAAGCCTTGTTGCCGCACTTTACGACAGCAAGGACATCACCGACAGCGACCTTGAGGAGCTGAAAAAATTTATCGACAGCAAAAAATAAAAGGGGGCTTTGATATGTTTGTCTCTCTGCTTGAATACGGCGTTTACCTGCCAAACATCGCCTTGTACACAATACTTGCCGCCCTGCTTATGACCCTTTTCCGCATACTTGCGGGACCCCGTTTCAGAAGCGGCTGGCGGTACACTCTGAGCATTGTCCTTCCCCTGTTCGCACTTCTGCCAATAAGATATTACCCGAAGTATGGCAATTTATCAATAACATTGCCCGACGCACCGCTCTACATTCCGCCAATGGACCCGGAAACCGTTCCCGTCAGTGAAATAAAAAAATTTTCCGTCGGCGGAGAATACGACGTTTTCGTAATATTCTTCGCTGAACTTATAACGGCAATTATACTTATTACGGGAGCCATTCTGTTTATCCGTCAGCTTGTTAAGCTTTTCACATTTTACCGTGAAATAAAAAGAGACGGAAAGCCATTTGCAGACAGCAGAATTTCCCATATATCACAAAAACTATGCGGCGAATTAAAGCTGAAAAATGTGCCAATTATTATCTGCAAAAACTATTCTTCCCCCTTTGCAATGGGCATATTCCGCCCGAAAATAGTCCTGCCCACGGAGAATTATTCCGACAAGGAGCTTGCCTTCATACTCCGCCACGAGCTTGTTCACATTAAGCGCCACGACGTATTTGTAAAGCTGCTTCTGATGATTTTCCGCTGTCTGAACTGGTACAATCCTGCTGCATATCTGCTGTACAGACAGGCATGCGAGGATATGGAAATAACCTGTGATGAAACAGCCTGTGCAAAATTCTCCTCCGAAGATAAGCAGGAATACTGCTCCACAATTCTGAAAGGTGTTTCCAAGGGAAAATATCCTGCAATGACCACCTGTCTCGGGGCAAATGCTCAGACTATAAAGGTAAGATTTGCCGCCGTTCTTGAAAAGAAAAAACTAAGCTCATTGATACCATTTTTCGGCGTTGCAATATGTATTATCCCCCTTACGGTATTCCTGTCAGCGTTCAGGTCAACCGCATTCACATACACATATATAACTCCCTATCCCGTTGAGGAAGTGGACATCTGTCTTTCGGACAACAGCTGGAAAAGCTGCACAGCACAAAGCTATGAAGAAGCCGCCGAGACCATTTTCAAGCAGTATATGACTCTCTACACAGGCGAAAATGTTCCCGATTATCAGCGTATCGAAAGCTACTACATAGAAGAAATTATACCCGAAAGCTCCGAAAAAGAAATAGATAATCTTTTTTCATATACAAAAAAGGGTATTCTTAACAGGGGTAAGACTGTCAAGGTCGTCTATAGCTTTATCACCGCCAATAAATGTGGTAACACGGTGCATAACAAGAATTTCGGATCTATGCCTATAGACGGAATGTCAGTAAATTCACATCTCAGTCTGGAGCTTACTCGTAACGGAAATGCGTATACTCTCAAACGTTATGGTATTTCAAATATCGTCGGTTCGTCCGATTATCATTTTTGCGCAAAGCTGTCTGCCGATACGAACAGATGGAGGTATATGGCTGAAAGCGGTCTTTTTGACCACAGCTGGGACATTGAAAATTCTCCCCCTCCCCCCGAAGAATTTTTTGCCTATGAATATCCGTTATTCAAAAAAGCGAACCCCGATGTTGAATTCGAACCCTTTTTAAATGATTTTCCCACATCAGAAAGATATGAATATATCAGAAGCTCATATTTGTGGGACGGCGAAAAAATCAACACAGACGGGCTGAAATATTACCCGAGAAGCTTTGAATACTGCGGTTATGAAGCGGATATTGTAAGCGGTGCATATTCGATTTTCGGAAATGTCACCGATGATACGGGCAATACTCACGGAGTGAAGATAAATTTCCATTGCGACAGCGAATATAAATTCGGCAGCTATAATCTAAGCTCCGTTGAAGTAACTGAAACCACCTTCACCCCCGTCACATATAATGACAGCTTTGAAAAAATCACCCTGCCCGAAGAGCTTTACACCAATGACACCCTTGAGACCGCAGAAAATATACTCGAATATATGAAAACTCCCCGCAACAACACCGATTTTACCGTTATTGACTATAAAGATCTGACAGTAAAGCAGGAAATTGCCTTTGCCGAGGTTAAATTCAAAGGCAGGCTGAACGGAAAATATTCCTCTGAGCTTGAGGAGGGTGAGGAGTATGTTTATGTAAAGGTCTATGGATAAAAATCAAAATTGTTTCACGTGGGCGGGGTACGCCCCGCAGCGAGGTCGCACCGTTAGTTATATGAAGCCTTAAAAACATTCTGCACTTGCGAGGAACTTTGAAAAATGTTCCACGTGGAACATTCTAAATAATATCCGTCCCCACTGTTCCACGTGGAACAATAATCACTTGTCCCTCACTGTTAATGCAGCGAGGGACAAATTTCATGTGTTTGAAGGAATACGAACAACATATTCGATGTAATCCTTTTCCTTGGTCTTTTTCACCTCCGCATTTATCCCCGCCGCCTGCATTACCTCGATTGCGTGATTGATGGTGTTCACAAATATCCTCACGTCCTTGAAAGCGCCGCGGCACTTGCGAATTCTCTGCAATTCCTTTGACTTTTTTGTAAAGCTTTCAACAAGCCGCTCTGTGTTTTCAACATTAAGCCTGCGCTCGAAGATCTCCTCGATAAGGTCAGCCCTGATATCGGGGGACTCCACCGCTAAAAGTGCCCTGGCGTGACGCTCGGTAAAGCCGTATTCAATCATTTTCCGCCGCTCGGAACGGGAAAATTTCAAAAGTCTGACCTTGTTTGCGATCGCTGACTGAGATTTTCCCAGTCTCAGAGCCACGTCCTCCTGGGTAAGACCGAAAAGCTGTGTCATAGCGGATATTGCCTCCGCTTCCTCGAAGAAATTCAGGTCTTTTCGCTGCATATTTTCCGCAAGGGACATCATCGCCGAGCTGCGTTCGTTTGCATCAACGATAATGCAGGCGATTTCCGTCATTCCGCAAAGCTTTGCCGCACGAAGCCTTCTCTCCCCTGCAATAAGCTCGTATCCCACATCAAGCCTTCGGACGATTATGGGCTGTATAAGTCCGCTGTTTTTAATGCTTGCCGCCAGCTCCTCAAGCTCCTCCTCGGGAAATCTGCTTCTGGGCTGATTGGGATTTGGATATATCCTGTCCATATCAAGCATGACCACTCTTGCAGCGGTCTTTTCGTTCATAATGATCCCGCCCAGATTTTCAAGGGCATTTTTAAAGGGCATTGCCATAATATCATCTCCTTTGTATGATATTATTGTAATGCCCTTTATGCATAAAATAAAGTCAAAACTTTCGTGAATATGGCTGATAATATTTCTCCGAAAAACAACTTTCAACAATTTCACAGACTTTTTTTTGAAATCTGACCGCCATTGCGTGGATATTTTGTCGGTGTGGGAGAGATTTTTTTCACAATGACTATAACTCTCTTGTCACCCGAGGGAAGCTCATAATTTATGATATCCGAAATTTCGCCGCCGAGAATTTTTACCGCGTTCTCCCCCTGAGAAATATCCTCACTCGGACCCTTCATAGCGATAAAGCTGCCGCCCACCTTTACATATGGCATACAGTATTCCGCCAGAACAGGAAGAGCCGCCACTGCTCTTGCAATGGCGATATCGAACCTCTCACGAAGCTCATTTTTTCGTCCCCCCTCCTCTGCCCTTTCGTGTATGCAGGTCATAGGCAGAGTCTCACGGGAAACCGCTTCAAGGAAATTTATCCGCTTGTTAAGGCTGTCAAGAAGAGTAACATCAAGGTCGGGACGATACAGCTTCATCGGCACTCCGGGAAATCCCGCACCCGTTCCTACATCAATAACAGCCGAATTTTCTGGAATATCCGCAAGCTTAAAAATCAGCAGACTGTCTAAAAAATGCTTCTCGGAAATTCCGAGAGGGTCGGTTATTCCCGTAAGATTCATCACCTTGTTGTATTCCACCAAAAGCTCGGCATATTTGTCAAGCAGGACATACTGCTCCTCATTTACATTCATACCGCTTTTTTCAAAAAGATTGGAAAATTCGTTGTAGGGAAGAATGGTCATTAAAAAAACTCCTTTATAAATCTTAAAGAACCTAAAATGTTCCACGTGGAACAATTTTTGTATTTCTCACAGATGCGGAATGATCTTGCTGCCTCATTGATCTAATAGTGCGACATCGCCGCGAGGCGTCCCTCGCCCACGTGGAACTTTTTTTACTTTTCAGACGAACCCCTCTGCTTTGATAACCATATAACCAGCACACTTACATCAGCCGGAGAAACGCCCGAAATTCTTCCCGCCTGACCGATATTCTCGGGGCGCACCTTGTTAAGCTTTTCAACAGCCTCAAGGCTCAGCCCCTCAATGTCCTTGTAATCCACATAGGCAGGCAGCTTTTTCTCCTCAAGCTTGCGGACGTGCTCCACCTCCATAAGCTGACGGGCAATATATCCGTCATACTCGATACGCAGTCCCACCTGCTCGCAAACCTCATAGGGAAGGGGCTTTCTTTCATCATCAAAGGGTGCAGTGTCCTCATAGGATATCTGAGGACGCTTTATCAGCTCGGAAAGCCGTATTCCCGTAGAAATGGGAGCTGTTCCCCTGCTTTCAAGCATAGCATTCAGCTCGGAAGTGGGACTGACGGTCTTTTTCTTGATGCGCTCAATTTCCGCCTCAATCTGCTCCCTCTTTTTCAGAAATGCGGCATATCTCTCCTCAGAAATAAGCCCGACATCGTGACCGATAGGCGTAAGTCTCTCGTCCGCATTGTCCTGCCTGAGAAGCAGACGATATTCGCTTCGTCCCGTCATCATTCGGTAAGGATCGGTGCAGCCCTTTATGACAAGATCGTCAATAAGCGTTCCTATGTAGGACGATGAACGGGGCAATGTTATCTGCTCCCTGCCCAGAACGGAAAGTGCCGCATTTATTCCCGCAATAAGTCCCTGTGCGGCAGCTTCCTCATATCCCGAGGTGCCGTTAAATTGTCCCGCACCGTAAAGTCCCGAGATTTTCTTGAATTCAAGAGTATGTCTAAGATCCTGAGGGTCACAGCAGTCATACTCAATGGCATATGCATTCCGCATAACTTCAACATTCTCAAGACCCTTTATAGTCCGCAGAAATTTAAGCTGAACGTCCTCGGGCAGCGACGATGACATTCCCTGCAGATAATACTCGTCCGTGGTAAGACCCATAGGCTCAATAAACAGCTGATGACGGGGGCGCTCGGTAAACCTCATTATCTTGTCCTCAATTGACGGGCAATATCTTGGACCCACCCCGTGAATACGACCCGAATACAAGGGCGAACGATGAATGTTATCCTTTATCACCCTGTGAGTTTCCTCATTCGTGTATGCCACATAACAAGAAACAATATTCTGAAGTCCTTCCCTCGGTGTCTCAAAGGAAAAGGGCTGAATGTCCTCGTCACCGTCCTGCCTTTCAAGCTGAGAAAAATCAATGCTTCTTTTGTGAACACGAGAAGGCGTACCCGTTTTGAAACGGCGTAGCTTTACACCAATGCTCTCAAGGCTCTGAGACAGATATCTTGCAGGAAGAGTTGCATCCGGACCGCTCTCATAGGATACCTCACCAACATGAATAACGCCCTTGAGATACGTTCCCGTTGCCACAATGACCTTTTTCACATTATACCGAGCGCCCAGAGCGGTGATAATGCCCTTGACAACGCCGTCCTCGGCAATTATCTCCGCAACCTCCGCCTGCTTTATATCAAGATTTTCCTGCTCCTCGCAAACCTTTTTCATATACTCGTGATACTTGACCCTGTCCGCCTGAACTCTCAGACTGTGAACCGCAGGACCCTTTCCCCGATTGAGCATACGGCTCTGAATAAAGCATTTGTCCGCAGATTTGCCCATCTGACCGCCCAGAGCATCAATTTCACGTACAAGATGTCCCTTAGCCGTTCCTCCGATAGACGGATTGCAGGGCATATTTGCAATTGCGTCAAGGGAAATTGTAAAAAGTGCAGTCCTAACTCCAAGCCTTGCGCTTGCAAGAGCGGCTTCAACGCCTGCATGACCTGCGCCAATGACCGCAACATCATAATCATCTATATAATATTTTTCCATTTTAAGACTTCCTATCTATAAGAATTACCACCACAAAGCGGGAAATATTTCTGCAAGCAAATGCAATGCTTCTGTCATTTCGGCATTTATTTCATCATAGGTCATATCGTCGTCAGTCAGTTCATATGTGAGATAGCGGCGGCATTTTTCCTTGATAAATTCAATGGCTTCAAGCTCGGTATAAGTTTTGCCCTTAAATTCAAAGGTGTGATATTCAAGGTCAACCACTTTTCCGCCTTTCTCGGTATACATCATAAGGTGAGAATACAGCCACTCAATCAAAATAGTGTTTATATTCCAGGTTTCCCGCTCGTCAAAGCCGTATTTTTTTCTCTGCTTCTTAAATTTTTTCTTTTGCTTGTGACTTATTTCGGAGTAATCGCTTCCATACTCCCCTTTTTTAAGTCCAAGCTCTTCAAGATATTTGTTTTTCATAATTATTTACCCACACAGAAATGCGAAAATACTTCATTGACAACAGCTTCGGACACTCTCTCACCCGTAAGCTCAAGCAAATTGCTCTGAGCCTCGTCAAGAATAATGTTTACAGCGTCGAGAGTTGTTCCCGAGGATATGGCAATAAGGGCTTCATCAATGCATTTTCCTGCATTATCAAGGCATTGCTTCTGCCGCTCGTTTACCGAAATGTCATTGTAAATATTACCATTTGTAATAAACATATCATACAATACATTTTGTAATTTATTCTTGCCATCACCCTTTTCGGCGGATATTTCAATGACATTTTCAAATGCACCTTCAATTTTGTCCTTTTCAATAAGTGAATTTTTATCGCTTTTGTTTATGCAAGCAATTACCTTTACACCCGAGAGAGACTTGCAGCTTTCGATAAGCTTCATATCATCATCATCAAGAGGTGTGCTGTTGTCAAATACGGCAATGATAAGGTCGGCAGTCTCAAGACGGCGGCGGGCTTTTTCAATTCCCGCACCCTCCACAATGTCCTCTGTCTCACGAAGTCCCGCAGTGTCCGAAAGTCTCAGAACAATATCCCCCAAACGGACAGACTCCTCCACAATGTCCCTTGTGGTTCCGGGAATATCGGTGACAATGCTCTTTTCCTCGCCTGCAAGGAGATTCATAAGAGTGCTTTTGCCAACATTGGGCTTGCCTGCAATGACAGTATCTACACCCGATTTCAGAATTCTCGTGTTGTCATAGCCTGCACTTATCTTTCTTATCTCCGAAAGCACATCTGTGAGAACAGCGGTCATATTTTCGGGGCTTACCTCGGGAATATCCTCATCGGGATAATCCACCCATGCGTCAAGCTCACCAAGCAGACCCAGAAGCTTGTCCGAGCAAGCCTTGATACTTTTGTAAAGGGCACCCTCCTTCACATTGGCAGCCCTTCGGTAAAAGGCTTTTCCCTCGGCGGAAATGATATCCATGACCGCCTCCGCCTGAGTAAGAGAAAGCTTGCCGTTTAAGAATGCACGCTTTGTAAATTCGCCCCCACCCGCAGGAATTGCACCGCAATCATACACTGCCCTGAGAACACGCTCGGTTATGAAAATTCCTCCGTGACAGGATATCTCCACCACGTCCTCTCCCGTGTATGAACGGGGCGCACGGAAAACCGTAAGAATGCAGTCGTCAAGCTCCTCCCCTTCTTTTGAAAGAATTTTTCCGTAGGCACAGGTGTAGCCGTCCATTTCCGAGGGCTTTTCCTTTCGTGAAATGGGCTTAAAAAACATATCGGCTATCTCAAGGGCGCTGTCCCCCGAAATCCGTATCATTGAAATTCCCCCTGCCGCACGGGGAGTGGAGATGGCGGCAATGGTATTATCCTGCATAAAAATAATTATTCCTTTCCCGAGAGTTTTTTCTGTACTAAAAAAACTCGTTATGAAGATCCTTGATCTTCACACATTTCCTCTGTTTTATAAATCAAAAGGGCGCCCGACGGACGCCCTTAAAATACTTTTTTCAGGCGGCTTTTATCCGCACATTTTAACTGAGAATTACAGCTCTATCTTTCCGTAAAGCTCACCGTCGGTCATACTGTCCTCGGGCTTGGGCTTTTTATAATCCTTCTCGAAGGAGGTCTTCATCAGGTCCATTGAACGGGGCTGAGGATCTCTTCTTCTACGGGACTTGTCATATCCGCCCTTCTTGCCGCCCTGTCTGCGCTCAGGTCTGCCGTTTACGGAGGAGATGACCACCTTTCTGTAAGGCTCCTCACCGATGCTCTTGGAGGTAACTCCCTCAATCTCGCTGACAGCAGCGTGGATAATTCTTCTCTCATAGGGATTCATAGGCTCAAGAGTGGAAGTTCTGCCTGTTCTGAGAACGGTCTTGGATATCTTTCTTGCAAGGTCTTCAAGGATAGCCTTTCTCTTCTCTCTGTAGCCGCAGGAATCGAGGGTAATTCTGTAATACTCCTTGTCGCTGCGGTTTGCAGCCATTGAAGCAAGGTACTGTATAGCATCAAGGGTCTCGCCTCGTCTGCCGATAACAGCTCCCGTGGTATCGCCTGTGATGTCGATAACAGCGCCGTCCTCATTCTCGGTTATCTCAAGTCCTGCTTCAATATCCATGCAGGAAAGGATAGACTTGATGTATTCTGCGGCGGTCTCAGCCTTGGAAGGCTCGTATTCCGCAAGAATTTTTGCGTCTGTCTTTCCGAAGCCTAAAAAGCCCTTCTTTTCTTCTTCAAGCACGGTAAATGTGATCTTGCTCTTGTCAGCTCCGAATTCTGCTGCGGCAAGGTCTTTTGCTTCTTCTACGGTATTTGCGGTAAATTCCTTTTTCATATTGATACATCCTTTCTGCTTCGGATTTTCGTAAACCTGTTAATCTTTATCGTCGTCGATGTATTCATCGCCGTATTTTTCGGCTTGCTTGCGTCTTGCTTCGGCAATGATCTTTCTTTCGTATTCCTTGAGCTGGGATTTTGAAAGCTTTATATCCTCGCCTGTTTCCTCGTCCTTCACAACTCCTGCGGCAGCTATCCTGCTGTTGTTATTCGAAGAAGAGCCATTCTGCTTTTTAAGCTCCTCCTGCAAAAGCTCGTTATACTTCTGCATAAAGCCCGACTTCTTCTTGTTCTTCTTTTTCAGCTTGTCCTTTTCAACAAGCTTTGCCACATATTCGGGTGTGTAAATTTTATTGAGGACAATGGACTGGACAAATCCTACGAGAGAGGAGCATATCCAGTAGTAACCGATACCTGCGGGATAGGAGAATGCTATCCAAACAGAAAAGAGGGGCATAATGTAGAGCATAAGGTTCATACTGCCCATCTGAGCGGAAGCTTCGGGATTGAGCTTCTTCTGCTTTGCGGTGGTGTAGAATGTCATTATCAGCTGAATGACACCGGAAAGAATGGGGATAAGAAGAAGTCCTATTGCAGCGGCATTCCATACGGTGCCTTCCCCAAATACGGAATTTGGTATAGCACCCAGGTCAATAAGACCGAAAAGCTTATTGTCAAAGCCTGCGATCTTGTCAAGCATTTCTGTGGTAACGCCCTGCGCACCCATAAAGAGCGCCTCATTGTCCTTTACCGCCTGCAATATATACAGCTCGGGACGGGCATCAAAATAATTATTGCCCTCGAAAAGAGGTGCGGCTACAGCTTTAAGAGCCTCAACCTCTGCATCGTTAATATGAAGTATATGAGTGAGAGGACGGTACACAACGTCAAATATACCGTAGAGGAAAAGAAGCTGGGGGATAAGGGGCAGACAGGACGCCATAGGATTGATATCTTCCTCGGCATAAAGCTTCATCTGCTCCTCCTGGAGCTTCTGGGGATTGTTTGCATACTGCTTTTTGAGCTTCTCAAGCTTGGGGCTGAAGGCTGCCATTGCGGCGCTTGATTTCTGCTGCTTTACGGACAGAGGAACCATTACAAGCCTTGTTACGATAGTAAACAGCAGAATGGCTACTCCGTAATTCTTGAAAACCTGATAGATAGCCCACATTATAAATCCCAGAGGATAGCCTATGAGCTCAGATATAAATCCCATATTTCTTTTTATCTTCCTTTCCTTTTTAAGGCATTTCTTTATATATACTGCAATGCTTTATCAAATTAAAGTCTATTGCTTATTTTCTTTCTTAAAATATAACAGGTCAAATTTATCGGGAACGTAGTCAACTCCTCCTCGTGCAAAGGGATTGCACCTGAGTATGCGCCACGCTCCGAGAATCATTCCCTTTACTGCACCGTGCTTCTTTATCGCCTGCACCGCATAGGTAGAACATGAGGGATAATATCTGCACCTGGGTGGCAGACAGGGTGATATAAATTTCTTGTAAAAATTTATCGGCAGCAATACTATGAGCTTTAAAAGCTCCGAAAGCTTATTTAACGGCGTCATTTTTTTATCTGCCTTTTCTGCTTTGCGGGATCTCTCATTGCAGGAATGACCCTGCTTTTGAAAAATTTCCCTATATGATAGCTTTTGCAGGTCGTGCTGCCTGCTCTTGCGCTGACAACGATATCAAAGCCTTTTGGAAAATCCTTTTCGTTTTCCCTGTATGCCTGACGTATGACACGCCTTGCACGGCTCCTCATTACAGCGTTTCCTATCTTCTTGCCGGTGGATATGCCTATCCTGTTCTGCTTTGTGCCGTTTCGGCGGTAATAGACTGTACACAGCCCCCCCGAAATAAAGGCACCCTTGCTGTAAAGCCTCACAAAATCCTTATTGTTATTCAGCTTTATTGTGTAGAGCATATGCTTTCCTTTCCCGGCTAAAAAATATGACCGCAAATTTATGGTTTGCGGTCATAATGCAACTGACCGGCGCATTGTCCGAGCCATGCGTTCTGCTGTCGGATCCTGCCGCATCAGCATTAGTATGTGAGCATTTTTCTGCCCTTTGCTCTTCTGCGTGCAAGTACCTTGCGGCCGTTCTTTGTGGACATTCTCTTCATAAAGCCGTGCTCTTTTTTTCTGTGGAGCTTCTTAGGCTGATATGTTCTTTTCACTGTTTTTCTCCTCCTTCATCAATATTATCGAAATTTATTTCCTTTACTTTTCATAAAGGGGGGACCATTCTTTTGCTTCCTGCTTCTAAAACATCTTGCTTCTTGTATGGCTACCCCATCAATGTTATAGTATAACTCATAATGCTCCCCCCTGTCAAGTCTTTTTTTTTAAATTTAATTATTTTTTTATTTATTAACAAGTAAAACGGTCTTTTTATGCTCATTTTTGAAGCTTTTATGCAATGACAAAGCCCTCATCGGGAGAAAATTTTCCAAAGTACTTGACAAATTAAAACTTTTGTGCTATAATATAATTACAGAAATATCTCATAAGCTGATTTTTCATCGCTCGTACCACTCTCCTCCAATGAAAAAAAAGCTTGATTTTTTTTCGTTAATATGGTATAATAGGATAAAATAGTGTTGTTTTGCCCTGATGGGCGTTCAGCACTTCATTTTTGCGGTTTTTCTTCCGCTCCGAAAGGGGTTTTTTATGAAATCTTTCGACGAGGTTTTTGACAAGGTCCTCGAACTTATCCACCAGAAGGTGGTGAACGGCGAGCTTACTTCCGTCGCCTACGATATGTGGATTCACTCTATGAAGCCCGTCAAGCTTGAGGATAATGTTGCATATTTTACGGTGCAGTCAAAATTCCAGCAGGGCATTATTATGAAAAATTATGAAAAAATGCTCAAGGACGCTTTCCTCAATGTTATGGGCTTCGATGTTGAGATAAATATCTCTCCCGCCGAGCTTTCCGACGAGAATGACTCAAAGCCTATCAAGGACAGGGAAGAGCTGGAGCTTACCTTTTCAAATGCCGAATATGACTACACCTTCGATACTTTTATCGTGGGAAAATCAAACGAGTTTGCCCACGCTGCCTGCGTTGCCGTCTCAAAAAATCAGGGCGGCGTTTATAATCCCCTGTTTATCCACGGTCCCTCGGGGCTTGGCAAAACTCACCTGCTGACCGCAGTTTCAAATGCTATTAAGGCAAACAAGCCCGATACCAACATCATCTACGTTACGGGCGAGGCGTTTACCAATGAGCTGATAAATGCAATCAGAGAACAGACTACCCACGCTTTCAGAAAAAAATACAGAAATGCCGACGTTCTTTTGATGGACGATATACAGTTCATCTCAGGCAAGGAGTCCACTCAGGAGGAATTTTTCCACACCTTCAATGAGCTTCACAGCCAGGGTAAACAGATAATCCTTACCTCGGACAGGCCTCCGAAGGATATCAAGACCCTCGAGGAGAGAATAAGGACAAGGTTTGAGTGGGGTCTTATCGCCGATATCACTCCTCCGGACTTTGAGACACGTGTTGCCATCATCAAAAGAAAGGCTGACCTCCTTAATCTCACACTGACGGACGATGTGGTGGAAACTATCGCCACAAGGCTCAAGGCGGATATCAGACAGCTTGAGGGCTGCGTTAAAAAGCTTAAAGCTTCCCAGCACCTTATGGGCACTCCCCCCACTATGACACAGGCTATGAATGCCATAAGAGAAATACTCAGCGACGATACCATCGCCCCGGTTACTGTGGACAGGATAATCGCTGAGGTTGCAGGCATCTACGGCGTTACAAGCGACGATATAAGAAGTATGAAGCGCTCTTCTCAGATATCCACTGCAAGAAAGGTGGCTGCTTATGTCATTAAGGAAATGACTCAGCTGTCACTCCAGAATATCGGCGCGGAGCTGGGCGGTAAAAATCATTCAACAGTTTCATTCTATATCGACAGTATCTCCGAAGCTGTGGCAACAGATTCGGGTACAAAGGAAACTATTGAGGATATTATAAAGAATATCAAGGGCGCAACAAGTTAACGCAAAAAGAAATTGACCCCAGCAAAACTAACAAGTCCCAAAAGATAAAAGTTTCGCTCAAGCCTTTCTCAAAGGCTCGCAGGGGGCAAGGGGGCATTGGTCTTGCGAACAAGCCCGCCCCCTTGTCGCCCTCCGCAGAGGGCGAAATCCCCTTTACGAAGGCGCTCCGCAAGAGGTGAATTGAAAAACAGTCCGGTGGACTGTTTTTCAAGAGGAGACGCCCTGCAAGAGAGGGCGTCTCCTGGGATTGTTAAGGGCTTGCCCTTAACACAATGCGCCCCAAGGCGCATTGCTGACAGACCCAAGCAAATCATATTATCCCCAAGCAGTATAAAATCCAAAAGCAAATCCCCACAACCCCGCTATAAACCAACAAAAATACAACTTTCAACAACCACATTACAATCCGGTTACAAAAAGTTACAAAATGTAACTTTTTCAACAGAAATTCAAAAATCACGAATTATAGCGGTTTTTGGAAATTTACGGTGATGTGTGGGTAATGAAAATCAATTACATTCTGTATTATCGATTTTAAAATATACAGATAGTTTAATTTTACAGAAAGTTATATCAACAGTTTTCAACAGCTTGTTGAATTGACTGTTTAAAACTTTTAATCTGACAAAATCCATAGTTACAAATTGGTTACAAGATGTTACATTTTGGTTTTACAAAAAGTATAAATGTGGTTTTCAACAGATTTTTGAATGAGCCTGTGCAGCGGTTCAGACTTTCAACGGAATTTTCGGCGGTGAGTATGAAACTTTTAAGAAAATTTCAACGGTTTGAACGGCGGGAACAGGGTCGGAATTTTCTTCAACGTCTTTCAACGAAAGAGAGGAAAATTTCAACGTGTGAGTGTCTAACCGAAAACCCTTTGGTGAAGCGGTAAAATGGAATGTTTGGGTAATTTCAACACCCCTATTACTGTTACTATTTTGTAATTATTTGTTTTGTATTGTTACCGTATTGTAATTTTCAAAGCAGGTCGTGTTACTTTGTTGTAATAAAAAAATTTAACATAGATATTCTTAGGCGTATCATAAATGGAAAGGAATAATTAAAATGAAATTTATCTGCAAACAGTCTGTGCTTAATGAGGCTGTGAATAACGTTTCAAGAGCTGTCCCCGTTAAATCCCCCGTTACCGCACTGGAAGGCATCAAGATGTATCTGAATAAAAATGAGCTGGAGCTTACGGGCTATGACCTGGAGCTTGGTATCAGAACTACTATCGAGGTGCAGTCGGAGGATCACGGGGAGTTTACTGTTAATGCAAAGCTCTTTTCTGAGATCGTGAGAAAAATGCCCTCGGAAAATGTGGTGGTCGAGATTGACGAGAAGCTCAAGGCTACCATCAAGGGCGGCGATGCCGAGTACAACATTCTCGCTCTCTCCGCCGACGATTATCCCGCTATGCCCGATTACGACACCTCAGACTGCGTGAGCGTTTCTCAGGCTCTCCTTAAAAATATGATAAGCCAGACCATTTTCGCTGTATCGGTTTCGGACAATAAGCCAATACTTACAGGTGAGCTGTTCGATATCGAGGACGGGGTGTTCAACCTCGTTGCTATTGACGGTTTCAGGCTGGCTGTCAGAACGGAAAAGCTCAGTACCGAGGATAAATATCATTTCGTTGTCAAGTCAAAGGCTCTCTCCGAGGTGTCCAAGCTTCTGAGAGATGATGACGAAAATCCTGTCAATATGTACGTTTCAAGAAAGCATATTGCATTCGATATTAGCGGCTATACCGTTATCTCAAGACTGCTGGAGGGCGAGTTCCATAATTACAAGGGCTCTATCCCTCAGAACCATACCACAGAAATTATCCTAAACACCAAGGATCTTATCGCAAGCCTTGAAAGATGCTCCCTGCTTATCGTGGAGCAGACTAAGGCTCCCGTTAAATGCTCCTTCGGGGACGGTATGGTAAAAATAAGCTGCTCCACCTCTCTCGGCAAGCTTTCCGACGTTTTCAACGTTGACGTTACGGGCAATAAGGTGGATATAGGCTTTAACTGCAAGTACCTCCTTGACGCTCTCAAGGCTTCCGAGTCGGATAAGGTGAAGCTGCTTTTAAACGGCGGTCTTTCACCTATGAAGATGGTCCCTGTGGACGGGGACGCTTTTACGTTCCTGGTGCTGCCGGTCAGATTAAAGGCTGAGTAAACCAAAGATAAGAAAAATTAACGGAGCCCAAAAGGTAAAAGTTTCGCTCAAGCCTTTTCCAAAGGCTTGCGGGCGACAAGGGGGCGGCGCCCCTTGTCGCCCTCCGCAGAGGGCGAAACTCCTTATCCTTAGAAGAGCTCCGCAAAGGGGTGAATTTTGAAACAGTCCTGTGGACTGTTTCAAAAGAGGGGATTGGTCTTGTAAACAAGCCCCGCTCTGCGATAGAGGGCGTTCCCCTTCCCCGGGATTGTTAAGGGTCGCAACCCTTAACGCAATGCGCCCGTGGCGCATTGTGAAAGCGTTCTTGCTTGTAACGGTCAAGCAAAGCAAAATTAAATAGCCAACAACCAAAAAAAACTATATAAATTCCGAAAGGTCGAATGTTTATGGAAGTTCAGACCGAACAAATAAAGATAACCACCGAGTTCATCAAGCTCCAGCAGCTCCTTAAATTTTCCGGGGCGGCGGATATCGGCTCGGAGGCTAAGGATATGATAGCTTCGGGTATCGTTAAGGTAAACGGGGAAGTATGCACTATGAGAGGCAAAAAGCTCCGTCCCGGCGATATTGCCGAGATAACTGCCGAGGATATTATCCTGAGACTTGAGGTCATCTGATGATAATCACCCACGTTTGCGCAGACGGATATAAAAATCTTTCCGGGGCGGATATTTATCCTCATGAAAAAATGAATATCCTCTGGGGAGATAATGCTCAGGGGAAAACCAATTTCATCGAGGCTGTGTGGCTTATGACGGGCTGCCGCTCCTTTCGGGGCACCAGAGACAGGGATTTTATCGGCTTCGACAAGGAAAAGGCAAGTATTTCACTTGAGTTTCAGGATTCATTCCGTCCTCAGAAAATTGATTTTGAGGTGAAGAAAAGCTCGGTGAAGGACAAGAGCATTGCTTTAAACGGCGTAAAAGTTCCGCTGCTGTCACGGCTTTTCGGAAATCTGAAATGCGTGGTATTTACTCCCGAGGATCTGGCTCTGGCAAAGGGTTCTCCCGATAACAGGAGAAGCTTTATCGACCTCTCTGCCTCACAGCTGAAAAAATCATTTGTTTATGCCCTTAACAAGTATGACGGGCTGCTCAGTCAGAGAAATGCCCTTATCAAGGACATCGCTTTCGGCAGGGCGGACAAGAGTATGCTTGATGTGTGGGACGTTCAGCTTGCTAAAACGGGGGCGTATATTTCTGTTATTCGTGATACTTATTGTAATAATCTTGATAGTTATACTGAGAGTTTATATAATAAAATTACAGATGGTAATGAAACTTTAAAATTATACTATCAGTCAACTATATATAAAAGGCTTGAGGGCAGGACAGACCACGAGGGGGAGCTTTTTGATATATATCTGAATAAGCTCAGAAGCGGTGCTGATGATGATATCAGGGCAGGCTACACCCTTTGCGGCATTCATCGTGACGATGTGTGCGCCACAATAAACGGGCTTCCCGTAAGGGAGTTCGGCTCTCAGGGGCAGCAGAGAAGCACTGCGCTGGCTATGAAAATCGCTCAGGCTAAGATAATCAGGGACCAGACGGGCGAGGCTCCGGTTATGCTCCTTGACGATGTTCTCAGCGAGCTTGACACGGGCAGGCAGAGGTTTATTCTGGAAAATATCGAGGGTATGCAGGTCTTTATCACCTGCTGCGACAGGAGAGTTATCGGTGATTCTGACGGGAAAATTTTTTCCGTTAAGGGCGGTACGGTGACTGAGCTGAAAGGGTGAGGAAATGTATATACATCTTGGCAGCGATACGGTGGTGAGAGACTCGGATATTATAGGGGTCTTTGACATCGAAAATACCTCGGTGAGCAAGGTATCAAAGGAATATCTTGCCGCTTCGGGCAAAAGAAAATCTGCCGTTTCCGTTTCCTATGAAATGCCCAAATCCTTTGTTATCGCTACTGTGGAGGGCAGGGAGAGAGTTTTTATCTCAAATGTTTCTTCCGCTACCATTATGAAAAGATGCAGATAATTTTGTATAATAATTATAAATTATACAAATGGTAATATATTAAACCGCAATATGTCCTGATTTCGGGGCGTATTTACAGAAAGGAAAGGTCACTTTTTATGTCTGATATTCAAAACAATACTCCCGAACAGGCTTATGACGAAAGCCAGATACAGGTTCTTGAAGGTCTCGATCCCGTAAGAAAGCGCCCCGGTATGTATATCGGCTCGACGGGTCCCAGAGGTCTTCATCACCTTGTTTACGAGATAGTTGACAACGCTATTGACGAGGCGCTGGCAGGCTACTGCACCGAAATAAAGGTAAATATCCTCAAGGGAGATGTTATCGAGGTAACGGATAACGGTCGAGGCATTCCTGTCGGCATTCACCCCAAGGAGGGAATTTCGGCGGCTACCGTTGTTTATACCATTCTCCACGCGGGCGGCAAGTTCGGCGGCGGCGGTTACAAGGTGGCAGGCGGTCTTCACGGCGTGGGCGCTTCCGTTGTTAACGCTCTTTCCGAATGGCTGGAGCTTACGGTAAAGGACGGCAAGCACGTTTATTTCCAGAGATTTTATAACGGCGGTCATTACGATGAACAGCTGAAAATTATCGGTGACACAACAGAGACGGGTACAAGCGTTAAGTTCAAGGCTGACCCCCTCATATTTACCGAGACTACCGTTTATGAATATGAAGTCCTGCTGAAACGTCTCAGAGAACAGGCTTTTCTTAATGCGGGCGTGAGAATTGTTTTCTCGGATCTGAGAGATGATGATAATATCCAGAGCGAGGTCCTTCATTATGAGGGAGGCATAAGGCAATTTGTCGAGCATATCCACAAGGTGAAGGGCTACGAGCCGCTGACCGACAAGGTGATTTATGTGAGCGGTTCGAAGGGCGATTCCACGGCGGAGGTGGCTTTGCAGTGGAATGAGTCATTTAACGAGGATATACGCTCTTTTGCCAATAATATCCACACCGTTGACGGCGGTTCACACGAGAACGGCTTCAAGAATGCGCTTACCAAGGTCATTAACGAGTACGGAAAAAAATTCAATCTCATTAAGGACAACGCCGACAAGCTTATAGGCGATGATGTGAGAGAGGGTCTTACCGCTATTATTTCCGTTAAGCTCACAAACTGCGAGTTTGAGGGTCAGACAAAGGGAAGGCTCGGTAATCCCGAGGCAAGACCTCTTGTGGAGGATATTGTTTACGAGAAGCTTATGTGCTATCTCGAGGAAAATCCCGAGCAGGCAAGGGCTATATTTGACAAGGCTGTCAACGCTCAGAAGGCAAGAGAGGCGGCTAAAAAGGCAAGAGAAACTGCAAGAAGAAAGTCCGCTATGGACAGCGCATCTCTCCCCGGAAAGCTCTCCGACTGCTATGACAAGGACAACAAGCTTACCGAGCTTTACATCGTGGAGGGAGACTCTGCGGGCGGCTCTGCAAAGCAGGGTAGAAATGCAAGGTATCAGGCTATCCTTCCCCTTTGGGGTAAAATGCTCAATGTTGAAAAGGCTCGTATCGACAAGGTTTACGGAAATGAGAAGCTTATGCCCGTGGTGGCGGCTCTCGGAACCTCTATCGGCGAGGATTTCAACATCGAAAAGCTTCGTTACGGCAAGATAATCATTATGGCAGATGCCGATGTGGACGGCTCTCATATCAGAACGCTGCTGCTTACCTTCTTTTTCAGATATATGCGACCTCTCATTACTAATGGTAACATATATATTGCCCAGCCTCCCCTTTTCAAGGTGGCTAAGAGAAAGGGCAAGAAGGAAATTGCCAAGTATGCTTTCTCCGACGAGGAGAGGGATATGTATATAAAAGAGCTTTCCGAAGAGGGCGACGGAAAGATGGTGGTTCAGAGATATAAAGGTCTCGGTGAGATGGACCCCGAGCAGCTGTGGGAGACTACTATGAATCCCGAAACCAGAACTATGCTCAAGGTTGAGCTGGAGGACGCTGCTAAGGCGGACGAGATTTTCACAATTCTTATGGGTGATAAGGTAGAGCCCAGACGTGAATTTATCGAGAAGAACGCTAAGTATGTTCAGAATCTTGATATCTAAAAAAGAAACGCAAAACTAACGGAACACTAAAGGTAAAAGTTTCGCTCAAGCCTTTCTCAAAGGCTTGCAGGGGTCAAGGGGGCATTGGTCTTGCGAACAAGCCCGCCCCCTTGTCGCCCTCCGCAGAGGGCGAAATCCTTATCCTTAGAAGAGCTCCGCAAAGGGGTGAATTTTGAAACAGTCCTGTGGACTGTTTCAAAAGAGGGGAACGCCCTGCGATAGAGGGCGGGCTTGGAACAAGACACATTCCCCCGGGATTGTTAAGGGCTTGCCCTTAACGCAATGCGCCCAAAGGCGCATTGTTAGCTGTCCATATTTATTAACGGTTCAGCGGACTTATTATAGGTTACAACCAATTTATTTTAAAATAAAAAGGAATGATAAGTATTGTCTGTTTTAGACGATGATATTTACGATGACGGCAGAAGATCATTCGAAGAGCTTCTTGCCAAGGGCGAATATAAAAGCTCAAAAGAGGATATTCTAAAGGGCTTTAAGCTTTTTCAGAAAAAATACGTCTACAAAAGCGTGGGCATTCAGATGCTTATAGTAGTTCTGGGACTTGTTTCCCAGATACTCACTATCTTTACGGCGGCAGAGGGCGAGGACGTTTCCTTCTCCTATATGCTCATTGTGATGTGCGTTGTTCTCGGCGGATATTTCCTTATCCGTCCCAAAAACACTTTCAGAAAGCTTGAGGACAGTATCGGAGAGCTTGAGGGTACGGTGTATGAAGCTGAAATTTATACTGATAAGATAAAAATATCAACTTTATACGACCCGTATATTTCCGAAGAGGCTGAGAAAGAGGCAGAGGCGGAGAATAATGATGATAAGGAGGAAAATGACCCCGAAAACGACCTTCCTCCCGCTACTATCATACATCTCGACAATGCCGCTGTTGAAATTGTTGAAAGTTCCCAGCTTTTCGTTGTGTACATCAAGAAATTAAACGTGTTCGTTATACCCAAATCGGCTTTTAAGCCCTATGAGGTAATGGAGATAAAAAACAGGCTTTCAAATATTATGGGTGTGAGATACAAGGGAGATTGACCCGTAATAAAAGCTTTTTATCCGTAAAAGGAGTTGTTGAATTTGTCAGATGAAGTTTTCAGTTTGAATAATAACAGGTTTATTAACAGGGATATTGAAAAGGAAATGAGAGAGTCTTTCCTTGCCTACTCTATGTCGGTTATTGTTTCCCGTGCCCTGCCCGATGTAAGAGACGGTCTCAAGCCCGTTCACAGGCGTATCCTTTACACTATGTACGAAAACGGTCTTACTCCCGACAAGGAGTACCGTAAGTGTGCCGATACGGTAGGTACTGTTCTGGGTAGATATCACCCTCACGGCGACGCTTCCGTTTATGACGCTATGGTTAGACTTGCTCAGGATTTCTCTATGAGATATCCCCTTGTGGACGGTCACGGAAACTTCGGCTCACTTGACGGCGACCCCCCTGCTGCTTACCGATACACTGAGGCAAGAATGGAGAAAATGTCCCTGGAAATGCTTACAGATATTAACAAGGACACCATTGACTTTATGCCTAACTACGATGACAGACTTAAAGAGCCTGTTGTTCTTCCCTCACGTTTTCCCAATCTCCTTGTTAACGGTTCGGTGGGTATTGCTGTGGGTATGGCTACAAATATCCCTCCTCACAACCTTACCGAAACAATCGGCGCTGTTCAGACACTTATCAAAAATCCAGACTGCACTCTTGACGAGCTTATGGAGCATATCAAGGGTCCCGATTTCCCTACGGGCGGCATTATTATGGGTCGTGCGGGCATAAGGGCTGCTTATGCTACGGGAAGAGGAAAGGTAACTCTCAGGGGCAGGACGAGGATTGAGGAAATTAAGGGACGTAACTGCATTATTGTTGACGAAATTCCTTATATGGTCAACAAAAAGACCCTTATCGAAAGAATTGCAGAGCTTGCCAAGGACAAGCGAATTGACGGTATTTTCAACGTTCGTGACGAGTCGGACAAGGACAATGCTGTAAGGGTCGTTATTGAGCTGAAAAAGGATGCTATTCCTCAGGTGGTTCTCAATCACCTGTTCCAGTTCACTCAGCTGCAGGATACGGTGGGTGTTATACTGCTGGCTCTCGTTAAGGGCGAGCCGAAGGTGCTGACTCTCAAGCAGATGCTGACAGAGTATCTTGATTTCCAGGTGGAGGTCATCAGAAGAAGAACTCAGTTCGATCTTGACAAGGCTAAGGCAAGGGCGCATATCTTAGAGGGTATGGTCATTGCGGCGGATAACATTGACGAGGTAATCAAAATATGCCGCACCTCCGAAAATATCGGCGAGATAAAGTCGAGACTTATGGAAAGATTTGCTCTCACCGATGTGCAGGCTGAGGCTATCGCTCAGATGAGAATGTATCAGCTCTCCAATATGGAGTGCAAGAAGATAGAGGACGAACTTGCCGAGCTTCACGCTAAGATAAAGGAGCTTACCGAAATTCTCGGGGACAATGAAAAGGTGCTTGCTATCATTTCCGACGAGCTTGAGGAGATCAAGAAGAAATATGGCGACGAGAGAAAGACCGATATTGAGAATATCAGCGGAGAGGTTGATGTGGAGGATCTTATCCCTGTTGAGGACTGCGTTGTTACTCTTACGGATATCGGTTATATCAAGCGTCAGCCTGTAAGCGAGTACAAAATTCAGAAGCGAGGCGGCAAGGGAGTTTCCGCTATCAAGCAGAGGGACGAGGACTTTATCCAGGAAATGTTTATCGCTTCCTCTCATGATGATGTGCTGTTTATTTCCAACAAGGGCATTATGTACAAGCTCCGCTGCTTTGAAATTGCCGAGGGTTCCAAGCAGTCGAGAGGTGTTAATGTTATAAATATGCTCCCTCTTTCCGAGGACGAGAAAATTGCGGCTATGATAAAGACCTCAGATTATGACGAGGGCAGATTTATCATTATGGTCACCAAGAACGGCAAGATAAAGAGAACTCCCCTTTCCTCTTACAAGAATGTCCGCAAGAACGGTCTGAGGGCTGTGGGTCTTGACGAGGGTGACGAAATTGCGGGCGTAAGACTCACCGACGGCAATGCTCAGGTCATTGTTGCCACAAGAAACGGCTTTGCTATCCGCATTGAGGAAACACAAATGAGACCTATGAGCAGAACTGCTCACGGCGTTAAGGCTATCAAGCTCAGAGAGGGAGACTATGTTGTTTCTATGGCGAGGGTACGTGAGGGTGCTTCCGTTCTTACCGTTACCGACAAGGGTCTTGGCAGACGTGTTAAGCTTGAGGACTACCGTATCCAGCACAGAGGCGGCTATGGTATGCTTAATTACAAGGCTTCCGAGGAAAAGGGATATGTTTGCGGCATCAAGATAGTTGACGAGGACGATGACATTATTATGATAGCATCTGACGGCGTTATTATCAGGATAAGAGCCTGCGATATTCGCATTATGGGAAGGTATGCTACGGGCGTTAAGCTTATGAGAGTGACCGGCGAGGACAGAGTGGTTTCCTTCACCAGAGCCGAGCATGATGACAGCGCCGAGACGGAAAAGATCGAACAGCCCTCCGAGGAAGAGCTTCAGAAGGAGCTTGCCGAGGCTGCTGCCGAAGAGCAGAGCGAGGTAATTATTGACGAAGAGCCTGACGATGAGGACGAGGACATTGCAGAAGATCCGGAAGAATAATTTTTAACATAAGCAGGCGGTTTTTTCCGCCTGCTTGCTGTATAGGTGATAGTATGATATCTGAGCTTATTGCAATGATGGCGGCGGTTAATACGGAACTTTCAACATTTTTAAACAGAGATGTTGAAAGTTATAAAATAATTGACCACAAGCCTTATTACATAACCTTCGAGGATAATTTTGACGGGACGGAGCTTGACCCTTCAAAGTGGGAAAGGTGTCCCGAATACAAAAGGCAGGACCTTAACAATTACTGGAAAGACGATATGTCTTATCTTGACGGAGAAGGTCATCTTGTGCTGGAAATGAGCTATGACGAGGAAACGGACAGATTTAACTCGGGGGCTGTCCGCACAAGGGGCATTTTCGAGCAGGCTTACGGGTATTTTGAGATAAGGTGTACACTCAACAATGTTCCCGGGTACTGGACTGCCTTCTGGCTTATGGGAGACTCCGTTAACAGCGAAATAAACGGCGGAAAGGACGGCACGGAAATTGACATTTACGAGTCACCCTATTACAGTGAGAAAAAAATTCAGCACACTCTTAACTGGGACGGATACGGTGCTCAGCACAAGTATGAGGGTAAGGTCGTGAATGCCGAAGTTTACGACGGGGAATTTCACACCTTCGGGCTTTTATGGACTGAGGACGAGTATGTTTATTATATTGACGGCAAGGAGACCTGGAGGACTGATGCTCAAAAAGCAAAGGGAACCTGCGAGGTTCCCTTGTACCTTAAATTTTCCTCTGAGACGGGGGGCTGGACGGGAATACCCGACAAAGGATCGCTTCCCGACAGGATATATGCGGATTATGTGAGAGTTTACTCCGCAAGCTGATCTGTTCTGACCATTATATTTCCCGTGTCTTCCTTGCGTAATGCTATTACCGCTCCTCTGATAAGATAGGCTATGGGGTCTCCTGCGGGGCTTCGGTGGAGACATATTACACGTGTTCCCTCGATAAGTCCCATATCCATCAGACGGCGGCGCATATCTCCCGTACTGTTCATCTCCGTTACAACGGCTGTACTGCCCTCGGAGAGAGAGGATAATGCTGATATATTATTCATAAGTATTGCTTCCCTGTGTTATGAAATGTACAGACCTTTATAACAGGCTGTCATAGTTATATTATGCCCGATAATGTAAACGGGTGAATTTTAAGAGGTCACATATGCCAAGATTTTTTATTGACGAGACCGCTCTTTGCGGCGATATTATTACGGTGAGGGGCGGCGACGCCGTTCACATCGGCAGGTCCCTGAGAATGAAAACAGGCGACAGCATTACATTTTGCAGAGAGGGCGTGGACTTTGTTTCGGTCATTGAGAAAATGACCTCGGACGAGGTTTTCTGCAGGGTGGTCGAAAAAATTCCCTCCTCCTCAGAGCCGAATTTGCGGCTGACCATATATCAGGCTCTCCCCAAGCAGGACAAGCCCGAGCTTATCATTCAGAAATGCACCGAGCTGGGTGCGGCGAGGATAGTTTTCTTTATCTCAAAAAGGTGCGTTTCCCGTCCCGATGAAAAATCGGCGGAGAAAAAGCTTGCAAGATGGAGAAAGGTTGCCGAGGAAGCGGCAAAGCAGTCGGGCAGAGGAAATATTCCCGAGATATGCGGAATTGTAAGCTTTGACGAGGCCGTAAATGAGCTTTGCGGAAACGATATTTCCCTTTTATGCTATGAAAACGGCGGGGAGCGGCTTTCGGAAATTGACTTTTCCGGCAAAAATACCTGCGGCGTTATGATAGGAGCTGAAGGGGGCTTTGACAGGTCGGAAGCGGACAAATGCTGTGAAAAGGGCGCTGTTCCCATCTGGCTCGGAAAGCGCATTTTACGGTGCGAGACCTGTCCTATTGCGGTGACGGCTATGATAATGCTTTCGGCAGGAGAAATTTAAAATTTTTCATATGTCTCTCATTGTGAAGTGGGAGACATATTTTTTTTATAAAAAAATTTTTTGTCTCAGAAGTCAAAAAGTTAAAAATATATTGAATTTGTACAGAATATATGATATAATAAAAAATAAACCTATGTGACCGATGTTTTTGTTTATATAGACGAATAAACAGGGGGAAATTTTGTGAAAATGCCTTTGATCAAAAAAATAAAAGACGAGCTTTTAAAGGACGAGTTTGATGTACAGCATAAGCTTCTGAACATTCTGCTTGCGGTGAGCTTTGCTGTGGGCGGTATATCGGTCCTTATATCATTTATTTTAAATCACGGATTTGTAGGAAATATTGCCGTTCTGCTCATTGTGCTTTATACGGGAATAAATTTGTGGATATCCGTAAAAAAAGGAAATAAACGTCTTGCTGCCATACTTATCACTACCATAGGCGACCTTGTTCTTCTTCCTGTTTTTTTTATTACAAACGGAGGAACAAAGGACGGTATACAGCTATGGTATCTGTTTGGTCTTCTGACGCCTCTCATTGCTCTCAGAGGTGTACCCTCGGTGATAATGTTTATTCTAAGCCTCCTTTCATGTGTGGGGTGTATGTTATTTGAAAAAATCTGCCCCGATGCCATTATGCATTCGGAGAATGAACTCGCCCGATTTATTGTAATGTTTATATCCTTTGTGTTCTTTGCTGTAATAATCGGCATTTTGTTCAAGTATCAGGCAGATGTTTACGAAAATCAGAGGGAAATTATGCTCCGCAAGGACGATGAGCTTGTTAAGGCTATGGAGGAGGCTCAGAGCGCCAATAACGCAAAGAGCATATTTCTCGCTCATATGTCCCACGAGATAAGGACCCCCATTAACGCTGTTCTCGGAATGGACGAGATGATAATCAGAGAAAGCACCGACAAGGACATTACCGCTTATGCTGTGAATATCCGCAGTGCAGGCAATTCCCTGCTCACCATCATAAACGATATCCTGGATTTTTCAAAGATAGAGTCAAATAAGATGGAGATAATCCCTGCGGAATACGACCTTTCCCTGCTCCTCAGAGACTGCTATAATCTGGTATTTATGAGGGCGGCGGAAAAGGAACTCAGGTTTACCTTCGAGACAGATGAAAATACTCCCAAAAATCTTGTGGGAGACGAATTCCGCATAAGGCAGATAATCACAAACCTTCTCACCAACGGAGTCAAGTACACCCCGAAGGGTTCTGTTTCTCTTACTGTGGGCTTTGACAGGATAGACAAGAACAGGATAATGCTTATAATTTCCGTTAAGGACACGGGTATGGGCATAAGCGATGAGGACAAGGCTAAGCTTTTCGATTCCTTCAGACGAATAAATTCCTCACAGACAAAAAATATCGAGGGAACGGGACTGGGACTTGCCATCACAAAGAGACTTGCTGAGCTTATGGACGGTACCGTTCTGGTGGAGAGCGAGTACGGAAAGGGAAGCGTTTTCACCGTCCGTATCCCCCAGAGGGTCTCGGGAAGCGGAATTATGGGCGACTTTGACCCCAGTAAAAATAACTGCCCCGACAAGAAATACCGTGAAAGCTTCCACGCTCCCGACGCAAAAATTCTTGTGGTGGACGATGTGAAAATGAACGTGGAGGTAATGAGGGGACTTATCAAAAAGACCCTTATCGTTTCGGACGCTGCTTACAGCGGAGAAGAATGTCTGGCTCTTGCGGCTAAGGAAAAATACGATATCATCTTTATGGACCATCTTATGCCCGAAATGGACGGCGTTGAGACCCTTAAACATCTCAGAGAAGATAATAACAGCCCCAACAGGGACACCCCCGTTATCGCACTTACTGCAAATGTCATTGCAGGCGCCAAGGAAAGCTATATGTCTATGGGCTTTGCGGATTATCTTTCCAAGCCTGTGAAGGGCAGCGATCTGGAGGATATGCTTATTAAGTTCCTGCCTTCCGAAAAGGTGATGACCTATTCGGAAAGCGACAGTGAAAGATATCAGAGCGACAATACGGATATTCCGGGATTTTTAAATGCAAAGGCAGGCATTTCCTTCTGCTGCGGAGATGTTTTCTTCTACAAGGAAGTGCTCAGAGGCTTTGTTCACAGCGGTATTACCGAAAGGCTGGGCAAATATTATTCCGCAAGAGACTGGGAAAATTACAGCGTTTGTATCCACAGTATTATGGGTACTGCCCTCAGTATCGGCGCGGAGGAGCTTGCTTCAAAGACTTTCGCTATGAAAAATGCTCTAAAAAACGACAATATTTCCTATGTAAAGGAACATCACAAGAGCTACTATGACAGCTGTAAAAAGCTCATTGACCGGATATCCGAGTACCTGGGCGAAGAGGAGGGAGCGGTAAGCAATGCTTTATAATATTTATTTTGAAGCGGCGGCTGTCTGCTACCTGCTTATACTTAATTTGTACATACGTTTGCAGTACAATAACACATCAATACAGAACAAGCTGTTTAAGAGACTTGCAGGGTATCTGTTTACTGCGGTGTTCCTTGATGTTATTACTGCCGTTACCATAAGCTATTCTGCTCATATTCCAAATTGGCTGAATATGATATTAAATCATGCTTATTTCGTTTCGGTGCTTGTGCTGGAATATCACTTTTTTGTATACTGTATGGTGGGAGTGTGCAGGCGGGAGCCTAAGGGAGTATTTTATCAGATATGCCGATGGATAAATATTATTACAAATGTTATTTTGATCATAAACCTTTTTACAGGCTGTGTATTCAGCTTTTCTCCCGAGGGTGAATATGTTCACGGCGTACTGTATTATTTGTCTTATGGTGTGGCGGTATTTTTTATTATCTGCACTACCGGAGTGCTTCTCAGCGAAGCAAAGCACTTTAACAGAAATCAGAAGATATCTATCGTTCTTTACTGCATTGCAAGTCTTATAGGTCCTTTTGTGCAGATTATTTTCCCCCACGTTCTTTTCTCATTGTTTATGGTTTCTCTGGGCTTTATGATGCTGATGTTCTCATTGGAGACCCCCGATTATCAGCAGCTTACCAAAACCATGGAGGAGCTTGCAAATACAAGAGATGAAGCGGAAGAGGCTATGGGTCTGGCTCAGGCGGCTAATCAGGCGAAAAGCGACTTCTTGTCCGCAATGTCCCATGAGCTGAGAACTCCTATCAACTCCATTCTCGGCTTTAACGAGATGATAATGCAGCAGACAAATGACACAGAAATAAAAAAATGTACCGACAACGTTCAGACAGCAGGAATGAATCTGCTATCCATCATCAACAACATTCTGGACTACACCGAGATAGAGGGCGGCAGGCTCAAAATTACAAATGCTCCCTATTCCACCCGTTCTATGCTGAGAGATGTACTTGCCTATGCGGAATACGGCACCGACAAGAGCCAGCTTGAGCTGAGAACGAATATTGATGAAAATATCCCCTCAGAGCTTTCGGGCGATATCACAAGAATTATACAGGTCTTTGACAATGTGATATCCAATGCGGTGAAATATACCTACAGAGGCTATGTGGAGATAGCCGTAAAATGGACGCCGGATAATGACGGCAGTGCGGGCGTGCTTTCCGCAAGGATAACCGACAGCGGCGTGGGCATCAAAAAGGAGGACCTTGCCCGTTTGTCGGAGAGCTTTACCCGTCTGGATATAAAGAAAAATCAGAATATTCAGGGCGTGGGTCTGGGTCTTTCCATTGTTACAAAGCTTTTGTACCTTATGGGAGGAAAAATATCCATTGACAGCGAATATGAAAAGGGAACCATGGTTTCCTTCGAGCTTCGTCAGCAGGTGGTAAGCAGTATTCCCGTGGGAAAAATATCCCCTCTCGGCTCGGGTGACGTAAGCGGCGATGACGGCTACAAGTTCTGCATTCCCGAGGCAAGAATTCTCACCGTTGACGACAACGGAATGAACAGAGAGCTTTTCAAGGGTCTTCTGAGAGACTCGGGAGCGGATATTGACGCTGTGAGCGGCGGCAGGGAAGCCATATCCCTGCTTGAGAAAAAAAGCTTTGACATTATTTTCCTCGATCATATGATGCCCGAGATGGACGGTATCGAGACCCTTCGTGTAATTAAGGACAGAGGTCTCAGCAATTCGCCTGTTGTTGTGCTTACCGCAAACACAGTTGCGGGAGCGAGAGAAATGTATCTCTCCGAGGGCTTTGACGATTATCTTGCAAAGCCTGTTACGGGAAGAATGTTATACGGAGTGCTGAAAAAATATCTCCCTGCTGAGATGATAAAGGAGCTTCCAAAGGAACCCGAAGCTCCCGCAGAGGAGAAAAATGCTCCCAGACGGAAACGTACCGTTATGGAACGTCTGGGACAGTTCCTCGATACGGCGACAGGTCTTATCTACTGCTGTGAGGACGAGGGCTTTTACATATCAATGCTTGAGACCTATCTTGAAAATACCCGTCTTGAGGATATGAAGAATTTCTTTGAGGAAAGAGATTTTGACAATTACCGCATTACCGTTCATTCCATAAAGAGCACCTCTCTTACCATAGGAGCTGCGGAGCTTTCGGGAGAAGCAAAGGGGCTTGAAATGGCTCAGAAATCGGGTGACATCGGCTACATCGAGGAAAATCATCAAAGAGTATACGAGATGTACGGCGAAATGCTGCAGAAGATAAAGGCTGTTCTTGACGACCCCGATGATATTCTTGGCGGCGAGGATACGGAGGAGGACAGGATATCAAGGATACTGATAGTGGACGACGATCCCTCCTGCCTTGCCATCGCAAAGCGCACTCTTGATACAAAATTTGAGGTTATTACTGCTCTTTCCGGTGAGGAAGCTCTGAAAATACTGAGGAATGACGTTCCCGACTTAGCGGTGCTGGATATTTATATGCCCGAGATGGACGGATTTGAGCTGATGAAGCGGATAAGAGCGCAAAGCGATGTTCCTGTGGTGTTCCTTACTGCCGATTCGGACAAATCCCTTGAGGAGAAGTGCTTTAACGAGGGAGCTATGGACTTTATAACAAAGCCTGTTACAAGCACCATTCTTATCAACAGACTGAGCAGAGTCATTGAGCTTGACGAGCTTAAAAAGAGAGTTTCCTGATAAAAGCAAACGGTGCTTCCGCCATTACAGCGAAAGCACCGTTTTTTTAATGTTCATCAGCCCTGATGCCTGCACACGTTCAGTCTCAAGCAGTCGCTGATAAGGGCGATAAGCTCGGAATTTGTGGGCTTGGAGCCGTGGAAATCTATTTTGCAGTGAAGCTTGTCCTCAATATATGCCACGTCACCGTCTCCCCTGTCCCATGCCGAGGAAATTGCGTGCCTGATGGCTCTTTCAACTCTGGTGGGGGTGGTGCCGTTAGTGCGTGCCACAGCGGGGTAAAGCTCCTTTGTTATGCTGTCAAGGATAGTCATATCCTCCACCGCAAGCATTACGGCGTTTCTCAGATATCTGTAGCCCTTTATATTTGCGGGAATGCCTATGCGCTGGATTATTTCGGTTACAACAGGTTCCATACTGTCTGTTCTTTCGGGGATATGTCCGCCCCAGGGCAGCGTTCCGAAGCCCTGCTCACTTGAATATAATGTTGACATAAATATGATCATTCCTTTCCTTGGAGTTTTGTTTCTTTGGCGTCAGACAAAGAAACAAAATTATATCCTCCTGCTTACAAAAAAGATAAATTTTTCATTTTCCCGATGTTATATTCTTTCTCTCTGTTATTCTCCGCTTTATCTATTCCTCTGACAAGCATATGCTTTATGCGACTATAATAACATTTATTTCACGATATGTCAACACATTTTGCATATAAGCTTTCGACATAATCAAGATTTTATTAATATTTATATTTTCCTGAAAGTGTGTTGATACAGAAAACCATATATTGACTGTTTATGAATTTTACCTTTTTGGAAAAACATAAATGACCGGCTTATCCTCTGAATATGTCAGTATTTCAGGGATAACCAATATTTTTTCTAAGCTGATGTGGATATTATAAGATTAACAAGTGTTTATATAGATTTATTAAAAATATTAACGTCTTAACAGGCATTTAGCAAAACAGGTTAAGTTAAACTGATATAAATGATACATACTATGTTAAAATATAAACGTTTGCGAAAGTCTACATTTTACATAATGTTTACACTACAAATTACATAGGATATATCAAATTACAGGGTCACAATAATGAGACTTTCCTTTATCTGACGATTTATTACACATATTTCAATAAAAAGACATAATTATATAGTATAATAAATTTATGTATATTTAAATTCTTTTGGAGGTAACTTAAAATGGCAGAGAAAAAAGGTCTTATTGCAGAATTCAAGGAATTTATCGCAAAGGGAAACGTTATGAATCTGGCTGTGGGCGTTATTATCGGTGCAGCGTTCCAGAACATCGTTTCATCACTTACAAGCAGCTTTATCAATCCCCTCATCGCACTGGTCACGGGCGGCTGTGAGAGGGACGAGGCAGGAAACCTTATCCTTGTGGGCGGACAGTTTACCATAAACGGCGTTGCCTTCGATTACGGCTCGTTTATTTCTGCCGTTCTCAACTTCCTTATTATGGCGGTTATCCTTTTTACTATGGTAAAGGGTGTCAACAAGCTTATGGAAGTAGGCAAGAAGAAGGAGGAGGAGCCTGAGCCCGAGCCTCCCGCTGAGCCTGAGCCTACCGCCGAGGAGCTTCTTCTTACCGAGATAAGAGATATCCTCAAGGAGAAAAACTGAGAAAGACAAATTGCACAAAAAAAGCCTTTATGACCATTACATATTCTAACTGCAAATTTTATATTCCCACTTGAAATCGGGGACTGTTTGTAGTAAAATATAAAAAATACCTATACGACTGAAAATTATTTATGATTTGGAGGAGATTTATAATGCTGGATACTGAAATGTCAAGCAAGTTCGGAAAAGAGGGTCTGACCTTTGATGATGTTCTGCTTATTCCCGGAAAATCTGATGTCACACCCAATATGATAAACCTTAAAACAAGGCTTGCAAAGGATATTTACCTTAACACTCCTATCGTAACTTCCGCTATGGACACAGTTACCGAGGCTAAAATGGCTATAGCCATCGCACGCGAGGGCGGTATCGGCATTATCCACAAGAATATGTCCATCGAGCAGCAGGCTGACGAGGTGGATAAGGTAAAGCGCTCCGAAAACGGCGTTATCGTAAATCCCTTCTCCCTTACTGCCGACAAGCTGGTTTCCGAGGCGGACAAGCTTATGGGCAAGTACAGGATATCCGGCGTGCCTATCGTTGACAACAAGGGCAAGCTGGTGGGTATCCTCACAAACAGAGACCTTCGCTTCCTGAGAGATTACGATATTCCCATCAGCGAGGTCATGACCAAGGAAAATCTTATAACCGCTCCTGTGGGAACCGACCTTGAGGCGGCTCAGAACATTCTTATGAACCACAAGATCGAAAAGCTCCCTATCGTTGACGATGACGGAACATTAAAGGGTCTTATCACCATTAAGGACATCGAAAAGGCTGTTCAGTACCCCAATTCCGCAAGAGACAAGAGCGGCAGACTTCTTTGCGGCGCTGCTATCGGCATTACGGGAGACGTTCTTGACAGAGCAAAGGCTCTCCTTGACGCTCAGGTTGACGTTCTTGTTCTGGATTCCGCTCACGGTCATTCAAAGAACATTATGACCTGTCTCGACAAGATCAAAAACGCATATCCCAATGCGGTCATCATTGCAGGAAACATTGCCACCGCCGAGGCTGCCGAGGACCTTATCAAGGCAGGCGCTGACTGCGTTAAGGTGGGTATCGGTCCCGGCTCCATCTGTACAACACGTGTTGTTGCAGGTATCGGCGTTCCCCAGATCACAGCGGTTTATGACGCTGCCTGCGTTGCCGCTAAGTATGACATTCCCGTTATCGCCGACGGCGGAATCAAGTATTCCGGCGATATCGTCAAGGCTCTTGCAGCAGGCGCAAGCTGCGTAATGCTTGGTTCGCTCCTTGCAGGCTGTGACGAGGCTCCCGGCGAGACCGAAATTTATCAGGGCAGAAGCTTCAAGGTTTACCGCGGAATGGGCTCTCTGGGCGCAATGGCTTGCGGCTCCAAGGACAGATACTTCCAGGAGGGCGCAAAGAAGCTGGTTCCCGAGGGCGTTGAGGGACGTGTTCCTTACAAGGGAATGGTTTCTGACACTATCTTCCAGCTTGTGGGCGGTATCCGTTCGGGTATGGGCTACTGCGGCTGTCCCACTATTGCAGACCTTCACGAAAAGGCTAAGTTTGTAAGAATTACAGGTGCAGGTCTCAAGGAGTCCCACCCCCACGACATCTATATCACTAAGGAAGCTCCCAACTATTCTGTTCACGACTAAAAGGAGAGTTTTACTATGGATATCAAGGCTAAGATCGAAGAAATCGCCGCAAAGGTCAAGGCTGACCCCGATTTTCTGGGGGAATTTCAGGCAGACCCCGTTAAGGCTGTTGAGAAGATCACAGGCACAGACCTGCCCGATGATGTGATAAATCCCATTATTGAGGGAGTTAAGGCTAAAATTACGGCGGATAACGTCAAGGGTATGCTTGGCGGACTTTTCGGTGCAAAGAAATAATTTTATTCGGAGCGGAGATGTTTCTTCGCTCCGTTTTTGCAAATTTTGACTATTCCATATTGTTGATATAATTCGTTTAATTACATATGGTATAATACTAATAGTATTATTTATAATAAAAATACAAATTGTGATACTGTAATATTATCATAAAAATATACAAATTGTATAGAAAGGGCGTATAATTATGAAATTCACGGAAAAGCCTATGGAACGCATTACCGTCGAGGCAGAGGATATGATAAAGGAAATAAGCACTCTTGAGCCTGTGAGCATTTCAAAGCTTGACAGCGGCAGCACAATGGCGGTTTTTGTTGATATCATCAACGGATTTATAAACGAGGGAGCAATGGCTTCGGAAAGAGTGGGAGATATTATTCCCGAAAATGCAAGGCTTTTGAAAATCTGCAATGAGAAAGGTATCCTCACCACCGCATTTGCCGACTGCCACGAGAAAAACGCTGCCGAATTTGCTTCATTTCCGCCCCATTGCGTAAAGGGTACACGTGAGTCGGAAATTGTGGAAGAATTAAAGGAGCAGGGTGGATATATCCTCATTCCCAAAAACTCCACAAACGGCTTTAATGAGCAGAAATTCAGAGACCTAATTGAGTGCCACCCCGAGATATGCACCTTTATCGTTACGGGTGACTGCACAGATATATGCGTATTGCAGTTCTGCCTTGCCTTGAAAACCTATTTCACCGCACAGGACAGGCTTGTTAAGATAATTGTTCCCATCTCCTGCGTGGAAACCTATGACGCACCCTTCCACAGCAGCGATTTTGCTAATCTTGCGGCTTACAAGCTTTTAAAGGACAGCGGTATTACATTTGTGAGCGGTATTTCGGGATAATTTTTTGCAATTTATGTGACATATTTTGCCCTCGTCGGTTGTTTTTCTATTATAAAGACTTTAAATGGAGGTATACCGATGAAAAAAGCTATTTCAATAATACTCGCCTGCGCTGTGATATCAATGTCCGCTCCTGTCGCACTTGCAAAGGAATATACCGTATATGACAGCCTTACATTTACAAGGGGGGCTGTTGAGGTCAATGACGAAAAGGACGGGCTTTACAGCTCGGGTGACAGAATGGTGAAGGTAAAGGACGGTGAAATATCCCCCTACACAGGCTTTGCCAAGACTAAAAAGGGAACCTATTGCTACAAGGACGGTATCAAGTGGACAGGCTGGTACAAGCAGGGCGGCAAATGGTATTACTTTGACCCCGAGAATGACGGTCTGAAAGCCCTGAAAACCGCCAAAACTCCCTTGGGAACATATTATCTTGATGAAAACGGCGTATGGAACGGAAAGCTGTCTAAATCGGCAAAATGTCCCGAAGATTTCGGCTATTCATTTCATTTCGGCGGCGGTGAATCTATCGAATATTACTTCTCCACAAAGGACGGAAGGCTTTGCAGAGATGCTTATATTGACGGTATCAAGACCGAAAAGGATATAAAAATATCCTCACAGGATTTGCATATAATATATGATACTTTCAAATCAAGCGGTGCGGAAAGCTTTGATTCTGCGGAAGTAATAAAATCTATGGATATTGAGAGCGAGCCGCCGACGGATATGCCGAGCTACTTATTTGAATGGTATTCGGGAGATGAATACAAAGGCGGAATCAGCGGAGATACCGTTATATTCAGCTACGCATATTACTCACGGAGCGAGGAAGTAAGAAAGCTTGCGGGGCTGATGCGGTTTTCACGTATGTATTTGGAGAGCTGTCCCGAATATCAGCAGATAATAGCGGAGGAAAATGCGTATGCCGAGGCTCATAAATATAACGAAGTGCCTTTTGAAGAGCTTGATGAAGTAAAAACGTCAGCCGGGGATATTTACAAATTCAGAGGACATTCATCTCCGAGCGGCGGACGGGCTATGCTTATCACCTCAAAGGCTGAAATGAACGAGCTTATTTCACAGCTGAAAAAGGAGGGGATCGGCGAAAATTCAAAGCTTATTAAGAGACTTTCGGCATATTCCGAAAAATATTTTGAGAAAAATGCTGTAGTTTTCGGGGACTGCAATGCAGGCTCAGGCTCTGTCAAGCCCCTTGACCCGAAAATTTATGAGGGATATTCAAGAATTTATCTTGATATGACTTTAGAATATCCCGAATGTTATACAGATGATGAATGCTATATTGCTGCTGTGGCGGAGGCTTCAAAAAAGCAGCTTGGCTGTGAAAATGAAAAGCCTTCGGTTGTATGGCGGCGGACACGAATAAATTATGAAGGGAACGAATGGTAATGAATGAAAGAAATCTCACTCTCCTTACCGATTTTTACGAGCTGACAATGGGTAACGGCTACCTTGAAAACGGTATCGGAGACAATATCTGCTGCTTTGACCTCTATTTCAGAAAAGTCCCCGATAACGGCGGCTTTGCGGTGATGTGCGGTCTGGAGCAGGCTATTGACTACATCAAAAATCTCCGCTTTTCCGAGGAGGATATTAAGTTTCTGCGGGAAAAGAAGATTTTTTCCGAAAAATTTCTCGGATATCTCAGAGATTTTAAATTTACCTGCGATATATGGGCTGTTCCCGAGGGTACGCCTGTATTTCCCAATGAGCCGCTTATAATAGTAAAGGGTCCCGCAATTCAGGCTCAGCTTGTGGAAACCATGCTGCTTTTATGCATAAATCATCAGAGCCTTATTGCCACAAAGGCGGCGAGGATAGTAAAGGCGGCTGACGGAAGACCTGTTATGGAATTCGGCTCAAGGCGTGCTCAGGGCTTTGATGGTGCGGTATACGGCGCAAGAGCTGCCTATATCGGCGGCTGCTGCGGAACTGCCTGCACCATTTCCGACAAGGAGATGGGCACTCCCGCTCTGGGAACTATGGCTCACAGCTGGGTGCAGATGTTTGACTCGGAGCTTGAGGCGTTCAGGGCATATGCCAAGTGCTATCCCGACTCCTGCACTCTTCTTGTGGACACCTACAATGTGCTTAAATCGGGTATTCCCAATGCAATTACGGTGTTTAATGAGCTTAAAGCGGCGGGTCACAAGCCTGCGGGAATACGCATTGACAGCGGAGATATCACATATCTTACCAAAAAGGCAAGGAAAATGCTTGATGAGGCAGGTTTCCCCGAGGCTAAGATATGCATTTCAAACTCTCTTGACGAATATATCATTCAGGATATTTTAAGGCAGGGTGCTAAAATTGACAGCTTCGGCGTTGGGGAGCGGCTCATCACATCACGGAGCGAGCCTGTTTTCGGCGGCGTTTATAAGCTTACCGCTGCCGAAAAGGACGGGGAGCTTATCCCGAAGATAAAGCTTTCGGAGAATGTGGCAAAAATAACAACTCCCGATTTCAAGGAGCTGTGGAGATTTTACGACAAGTCCACGGGCAAGGCTATGGCTGACCTTATCACCTGCTATGGCGAGGAAATTGATGACAGCAAGCCTATTACAATCTTTGATCCCGACCACCCCTACAAGAAAAAGACTCTTACCGATTTCACCGCAAAAAAGCTTCACGTGAAGATATTCCACAAGGGCAACTGCGTCTACACCTCCCCCACCGCCACCGAGATAAGAAGCTTCTGCGCCGCTCAGCTTGACACCCTCTGGGACGAGGTAAAGCGTTTTGAAAATCCACATGAGTATTATGTTGACCTGTCGAAGAAGCTTTGGGACAAGAAGAACGAGCTTTTGAATGAGATGGGTTAAAAATTTTATTATACTATTGACTTTGCAATATTTTTTGAGTATAATATAAGTAAGGAATCATTCTGTAATGGATTGAAATTCCTTTTGAATGTTTGTCGTTTCCGGATATACGACTGATAAAAAGTCCGGTTCAAATGTTTGTCGTTACCGAATATACGACTAATAAAAGGTTCGGCTCAAATATTTTAGCCCTGCTCTTTTTGAGTGGGGCTATTTGTTTAAAAGGATGAATTAAATGGAGATAGGTCATTTTTATTTTCTGAAAGATGAGTATTTTGATGATTTTCCGGATAACGGTTTGATGTCAAATCATGAGATAGTTGACGGAAACGCACATAACAGACCCTGTATCATCTGCATATTTGATGAACACACAAATACATATTGGGCAGTCCCGATCTCTTCAAAGGTTGACAAGTATAAAAGAATATATAAATCAAAAACTGAAAAATACGGCGTTTGCGATACCATAGCTTTCGGAAATGTTTTAGGAAGGGAAAAAGCTTTTTTAATTCAGAATATGTGTCCCATAACAGATAAATACGTAAAAAACGAGTATGTATATGATGGACATCCGGTCAAGATAGATAAAATTTCTGAAGCTGTGATTATAAAAAAATCTAAAAAAGTCTTATCTCTTTTGAATCATAAAAATATCAATCTGATTTTTCCCGATGTGTTGAAAATACTGAAAGAGATAACAGGCGAATAGTAGGAGCGGCTGATAATTTAGCCGCTTTTTGTATAATTTAATAAAATTATACTATGTGTATTTAATTTATACAATCCGTAAAATTACAAATCAGTTACACAAAAAGTTAAATTAGTTACAATGTAGTAACAACGTACAAATCAAAGGTTACAAAATCGTTACAATGCCTATTGAAATTGATATCATTTTGTAATATAATATAATATAATAAATAGAAGTCTTATGACGATAAAACGTAAATTAAAGAAATAAAAAGGAGACGATGAGAATGAAAAAAACAAAGCTTCTTACCGCAGGCATTATGGCGCTTTCCGCTGTTACGGCAGTGAGCGCAGGGGCATATGCAGCAGACGTGGTGGATTTTGAGGACGGCAAATACTCTTTTGTAAGTATGAAGACCGATGACGGCGGAGACCCTTCCACCCTTTCGGTGGTGGATTTCGGCGGCTCAAAGCAGCTCAAGGTGGATGTTACCGACTGCGCAAACGTGCCTAAGGTGTATTTTGACCTTAACTCTATGCTTGATCCCGATGATTTTGACAAGGTAAAAACCATTGAAATGGACGTTACCTTCGAGTCCAAGGACGGAACCACTCCTCCGGGCTGGGCAGGCGGCGCTATAGGTACTCAGGGCGGCGAGGCAAAGACTCCCGGCTGGGCTCAGACTGCCTGGGAATGCGGCGAATATGACAAGGCGGTTTCCAATCCTGTTACTATCCAGAGAAAGTTCCTTCTCTATTCCGAGAGACTGGTAAACGGCACTGAGGGCACTCATATGATACTTATGAGATGGGGCTCAGAGGTGGATTACAATATGTACGTGGACAATATAAAGTTTCTTGACGCTGACGGCAAGGCTATTCCTCTTGAAATAAAGGCTTCCGCTGCTCCTGTTCAGACAACGGCTGCTCCCGAAGAGACTGAACCCGAGACTGAGCCTGAGGAAATCCCCGAGGAAACAACGGCTCCCGCTGAGACAGAGGCTGTCCCTGAAGAGACCGAAGCACCCGAGACAACTTCTGCCTCCGAGGAAACAGACCCCGAAAGCGATAACGAGACCACATCTTCCACCACAGGAAACTTTTCTGCATTTGCAGCGGCAAGCGCTGTTGTTCTTTCGGGCTATGCTGTAGCAATGACACGAAGAAAGAAAAAGTGATTTTGTGCAGCTTTGTAAAAAATTCACAAAGTGTGTGCAGCATTATTGTTTAAAAAACAAATTGCAACTTTTACAAGTAAATGCTATAATATACCTATAATTTGCGTAACTATATTCAAGAGACAATATAAGCGCGATTAAAATATGGAGGAGATATAATTATGAAAAAGCATCTTTCAAGCCTTGCTGCAGTGGCAGCAGCCGCAGCTCTCTGCGCAACAGTTTCCGCTACAGCTTCCGCAGCTGACTGGTCTCAGACCGGCTATGCAGATGACGATCCCGCTACAGTAAATATCATTTCTACATCTGCTGACGGCGTTGTTTTCACACAGACAACTGACGGCGTTGCAGCAAAGGCTCGTATTACACTCGACCAGATTCTTGCTGATCCCGCTGATGTTTCCAAGGTATATTCCGGTTCCTGGACTATCGTTTACCACGGTCTCGCAGGCTCTGATATCCAGGGCGTAGGCGGCGGCTGCTATGCAGCTACCTGCAACTCCGCTACATACTGGATTAGCCCTGAGTTCAACGAGGACGGTACAGTTACTTGGGAAGACGAGGTTGTTGTTGAGGATTCCTTCAAGTGGCTTCTTCCTTCTCAGGTTCCCGAGGATGCTTCTCAGGCTGAATTCGTATTCATGGACTGGGCAAATGCTAACCTCGTTTCCAACAACGTAACCATCGAGCTGAAGGATTTCAAGATCTTCGATAAGGAAGGCAACGAGATCGCTCAGAAGGCATACAGCGGCGCAGCAGCAGAAGAAGCTCCCGCAGAAGAAGCTCCTGCAGAGGAAGCACCCGCTGAGACTGAGGCAGCTCCCGCAGCTGATACAACTACTCCCGTTGCTGCAACAGGCAACACTGCAGCAGCTTCCATCGCAGCAGTTATGGCAGTAGCAGGCGCAGCAGCTCTTATTTCCAAGAGAAAGTAATTTTATTACAAAGTGAATATTTATGCAGAGAATTATCCTTACTTTAGGAGGTTCTCTGCATAATTCTGTTTATTTACAGAATAATGAAAGGAAGTTTTCACAATGAATTTTAAGAAAATCGTAGCAACATTTGCAGCTGCAGCTCTTTCCGTTTCGGCTCTTTCCGTTTCGGCAATGGCTCTTTCTACCAAGGATTACCTCAAGGACGGCGTTGTATACATTAACGCTGATAAGCCCGAGGATCCTACCTGGGCAATCGACGCAGGCGTTGCTCAGACAGATGTTTACGGCGTAACATTCTATGTAACCTTCGAGGGCAATGATGAATGGTACGGCGGCGGAATTGGTGCTAACTCCAACTCCACAGGCTGGAAGTCCATTGAGTGGGGCACCAACTCCAAGGAGATCACCGCTGACGTTGAGAACAACACTATTACATGGCTTTCCGATGCTCCTATCTTCAAGGAGACCGATGAGTACGCTCAGCTCTGGCTCCAGACATGGTCAGGTAAGGTTACTGTTAACGGCGCTGACGTTCTCGGTAAGGACGGCGTGATCCTTTCTACAGATGACGCTCCTGCAGAGACAGAGGTTCCCGCTGAGGAGACTGAAGCTGAAACAGAAGCTCCCGCTGAGGAGACTGAGGCTGAAACAGAAGCTCCCGCTGAGGAGACTGAAGCTGAAACAGAGGCTCCCGCTGAGGAGACTGAGGCTGCTCCCGCTGAGGACAATGCAGCAGCAATTGATTACTCCGCTCTCACAGGCGATGTTATCTCTGATACAGAAGCAACATCCGGCGGCGCTTGGGGACAGGCTATCACTCTTACTACCGTAAAGAATGAAAACGGCGTATTCGATCCCGCTGTTCTCACTCCCGACAAGGCTGTAGTAGTTTACTACAAGGCTGATACAGCTCCCGAGGTTGTTCTCCAGTCCTGGAGCGGCGGCGAAGGCTGGGCAAAGGTTCCTGCAAACGAGGAATTCTCCACTGACGGCGTTGCAGTATTCACATACGATTATATGACCGCTATGTACCAGAGCGAGGACTTTGTTTCCACTCTCGATGCATTCATCGTTGGCGACACAGGCTCCGAGCTTACAGTTTCCAAGGTAATTCTCGTTGACGCAGCTTCCCTCACAGCAGGCGCTGAGTCTGATGAAGAGGTTATCGAGGACGAGGCTCCCGCTGATGTAGAGGTTGTAGAAGAGGCTCCCGTTGAGGAAGTTGTAACTGAAGCTCCCGCAGCTGATACAACAACTCCCGTTGCTTCTACAGGCAACACAGCAGCAGCTTCCATTGCAGCAGTTATGGCTCTCGCAGGCGCAGCTGCTCTCATTTCCAAGAGAAAGTAATCTCAAAGAAGTAAATTTAAAAGCCGTTTTCTTCGTGAAAGCGGCTTTTTTGTTTATATATGTTAATAATGCAAGATTATCCTTTTGATTATTTGTGTAATATTTACATTGAAATGCGTACTTAATAATGATATAATTAGACTACAAATAAATTTTGGCTAAGTAATATGCCAAGGAGGAGAATTAAAATGAAATTAAAGAAAATGTTGGCAGGCTTTGTGGCTGCTGCAATGGCAGTTACAACAATGGCTGTAAGCGCATTCGCAACAAACGTAGCAATGGATGCAGAGTATCCCGGTGCTTGGGGCTGCAGCGCAGCTATCCCCAAGGCTGATCTTGAGGCAATCGGCGGAGATGTTAAGGTTACTCTTAATGTTACTCCTAAGGTTCTCGTAAAGGATCAGGCTGTTCTCAAGCCCATCACCGTAGGCGACAGCTGGATCCCAGTTGAGACCGGTCTTACAAGTAATACTGAGGTTCGTAAGCCCGATGGATTTATCGTTATCAAGAAGAGTGCAACAACAGTATCTTTCGTAATTGATACTGACGCTATCGCTTCTCTCACCGACAACGGTCTCCAGTTCCAGGTTTACAACGTAACAATCAACTCCGCTGATCTCGAGGCAGGTTCTCCCGAGGCTGACTTCAGACCTATCGATGACAAGTTCGCTAAGGACTACACAAACGAGGATAAGACTTATGAAGAGCTTTATCCCGATTCCGAAGTTGCTGAGGAAGAGGCTCCCGCTGAGGAAGCTGCTGAGGAAGAGGCTCCTGCTGAGGAAGCTGCTGAGGAAGAGGCTCCTGCTGAGGAAGCTGCTGAGGAAGAGGCTCCTGCTGAGGAAGAGGCTGTAGAAGAGACAGCTGAAGAGGCTGAGGAAGTTGAAGAGGCTGTTGAAGAGGTTGCCGAGACTGAGGCTGCTCCTGCTGAGACCGAAGTTGCTCCCGCTGCTGATACTACAACAGCTCCCGCTGTTACAGGCAACACCGCTGCTGCTGCAATCGCAGTTGTAATGGTTGCTGCAGGTGCTGCTGCTCTCGTTTCCAAGAGAAAGTAATCAGTACATAAAGCAAATACAGAGACGCTGTGAATGCACGGCGTCTCTTTTTTTGTCATATAGGTAGATTTTTTTGTAAAAGTATGATATAATTAAGTAAACTCCCTGGAAAGGAAGGGCGCCAAATTGGAAAACAGACTTGAAGCCTTTGAGGAAATGCTTTCGGCGGTGATACGAAAATACAGCGATACCTCCGAAAAGCTTGATGCTCTGAAAGCTCAGGGAAAAAACAAGACTGCCGCATTCCGTGAGCTTCTGGGAGACAAGCTTACCTGCCGCTATATACTGTCACTTTATGAGCAGTATGGGCTTATCGAAAAGAATACTTTTAAGGAGAGGTCGAAATGAACTTTATTTATCCCTTGATGTCACAGGTTCCCGCCACAGGCAATGTGGAACAGAAAACCTATATCATCGTCCTTGTTATAGCGGCGGTGCTTATTCTGGGTGCTGTTATTGCAGGAATTTTCACTAAGAAGAAAAAGTAATAAAATATTATTGCATTTTATCAAAATATATGATACAATACTATTAACAATTCTGCGGCAGAACAAAATTCTGCCATAGTGCAGAGAAAAAACGGAGGTATTTATTATGGGACTTATCACAGCAGCAGTATCATCAATTTCAGGCTCTCTGGCAGACTCGTGGAAGGAAGTCATTGAGCCTGAGGATATGACCGACAGCACCCTGCTTGTAAAGGGTGTGCCTATCAAAAAAGGCTCCAACAAACGAGGAACGGATAATGTTGTCTCCAACGGCTCAATAATCCACGTTTTCCCCAATACCCTTATGCTCCTTATAGACGGCGGCAAGATCGTTGACTACAGCGCACAGGAGGGCTATTATGAGGTAAATAACTCCTCCTCCCCTTCCCTCTTCAACGGCGAGCTGAGCGAGACCCTCAAGGATACATGGGAGCGCTTTAAATTCGGCGGCGCACCCTCTCAGAGACAGTATGTCTACTACATAAATACAGCAGAGATCAAGGGCATAAAGTTCGGCACACGTCAGCCTGTAAACTATTTCGACAATTTCTATAATGCAGAGCTGTTCCTCAGGGCACACGGCTCCTATTCCATAAAGATAACCGACCCCATCAAGTTCTTTACCGAGTTTGCTCCCAAGGGTACTGACAGGATAGAGATAAAGGACCTCTCCGAGCAGCTTTTCAACGAGTTTATGGACGCTCTCCAGTCCGCTATCAACCAGATGTCCGTTGACGGAGTAAGAATTTCCGCGATCACATCAAAATCAAGAGAGCTTTCCAAGTATATGTCGAAAACTCTTGATGAAGACTGGACAGAGCTTCGCGGAATAGAGGTATGCTCCGTAGGTATTGCAAGCATTTCCTATGATGATGAATCCAAGGCTCTTATCAATATGAGAAACAAGGGCGCAATGATGTCCGACCCCACCATCAGAGAGGGATTTGTTCAGTCCTCCGTTGCACAGGGTCTCCAGAGTGCGGGCTCCAACACCTCGGGTGCAGGCAATGCGTTTATGGCAATGAATATGGGAATGGGCGGAGCAGGCGGATTTATGAACGCCGCTTCCCAGGCAAATGCCGCTCAGATGCAGATGCAGGCACAGCAAGCGGCTGCACAGCAGCAGGCACAACAGGCTGCGGCAAACACATGGAAATGCTCCTGCGGCGCTGAGAACACAGGTAATTTCTGCAATAACTGCGGCTCCAAGAAGCCCGCACCCGCAGGCGAATGGACCTGTTCCTGCGGCACAAAGAACACAGGCAAATTCTGCGGAAACTGCGGAGCAAAAAATCCCAACGAGGAATGGACCTGCTCCTGCGGTGCAGTGAACAAGGGCAATTTCTGCAATAACTGCGGTTCCAAGAGACCGTAAGCGGGTGACGACCCGCGGCGAGGTCGCGCTGTGAATTTGTATAGGTCGGCAGTTTTGTCTCCGCGCTGACAGAGTTTGCATTTTTCCCGCATTGATAGATTTTGCGTGAGTTTGACAGATCCGTAATTATCGGCTATACAAATTTCTTTTATTTGCCAAACTTCTTCAAATTAAAAAAGGAGCGGTCATTATGCAGGGAAGCTTTACTTACAAGAACAAGCCTCTGATGTATCTGACCGCTCTTTTGTTTATTGCAGCTGCTTTCGCATGGATCTACAGTTCTAAAAGTATTGACATTTTAATCGGATCATTTTTATTATACCTTTTTTTAGAATTATATTTTATGAATCTGAGAGGGAATTTCAAAGCCACAAGCACAGGTGTTGTGTTCAGATTTGCTTTTTCCTCCCGTAGTATCCCCTTTTCCGAAATTGAGTATGCCGACTGTGAGGTAAAGCAGAGCGTGCTTTGGAGAGGAATGTCGGTAAGCTATCGTGCAGAACTTATTATCAAGACTAAATCAGAGGTCTTTACCGTAGATGACGCTTTTGAGGTCAGCACGGACGATGTTCTCAATAACAGAAAGGCTTATGAGGAAAAGCTTGCCGCCCATCAGTTCACAAGGCTTGCGGAATATATCAATTCGCACATACATATAAATAAAATGGTCTGATGCAGTGCTGCAGCAGACCATTTGTTATTACCTAAATTAAAATAAATCAGCGGTCATTCCCCTTCGGAATCTTCACCCATTGCTTCAAAAAGCCCTGCCATCATTTTCATGGACATTTCCTCCATGGTGATCTCGGTGTAGTCCTCGGGTATCACAAAGCAGGATTCATCGGGTTCATCAAGGAGATCTATGGTCATATCCATGATCTGATCGTCCGAACCGATCTTCCGGAGCTTGCCGTCGGGAGAATAGTAAAATGTTGATTCCGAGCCGTCTATGCTGAATTTCTCAAAAATATAATCTGTTCCGTCAATATTTTCAATTCCGCCTTCTGTAAAGATGCTGTAATCTGCGGTGGTGTCTACAACGGATTCAACCTCGCTGTCGGCGTCATAGGTTGTTTCGGAATCAAAGCTGTAGGTTTTGGAAGGCTTGTCGATAAGATAGCCCTTTTCACCGTCGATTATCATTGTCATTGACATTATCCCGGGGACCTGGGTGTCCATATACACCTTATCATTGTACACCGACATTTCAATTGTTGTAACGACTTCCCCGCCTTCGCTGGCAGAACATTTGAAAACAATATTGCCCTTGTCCCATTCGCTTGCGGACTTCATAAGTGCCTCAGTCCACGATGAGCCGTTTTTCTTGCTGTATGCTTCTTCTGCCGAAATGCTGTTCTCATCTGCGGCGGGAGCTTCGGTCATGCTCTCTGTAACGGCTTCTGTTTCGGTTTCCGTTACTGTTTCTGTCTCTGATTCTGCCTCTGTCTCCGTTTCAGTTTCAGAAGCTGCAGCTGTTGTGGTCTCGCTTGCAGAGTAGGATTCTGCTGCGTCTGTGCTTTCGGCAGCTTCATCTGAGGACGAGCAGCCGCCGAATATGAGCATTGAAATGGCAGCGGTAAGTGCGATTATTCTCTTATGATTCATAAGTATTCTCCTTATACAGTGAGTTGTACACCTTAATTTCGGCGATTTCTTAAATATTATCACATTCTCGTTATATTGTCAAGGTAAAAAATGAGGTGCTGTAATATTTGCAAAAGAATTATATATTTCCATCTGTATTTTAATTTTTTTTCGTTCATATATCACATATTTTACACATTGGGGCGTTATTATATAATCACAGAAAGAAAAAAGAGCGAATAAGCTCGGGAAAAAGAACAAAAGCTTATATATTGCCGAAAGGAAGAATTTATATGTACGAAAATAATTACAATTATATTGACGTTCCCGGTGAGGACAAGGAAAAGAAAAAGGATAACAAGGTGGGCAGGACTGTTGCAATGCTCCTGGCAGTTGCAGTAGTAGGCGGCGCATCGGGCTTTGGCGGCGCATACCTTCAAAGCAGCATTGCTGTAAAGGACGAACCTGCCGCACCCGTTTCTGCCGAAAATACACAGACTCCTGCCGTTACAGAAAGCTCCTCTAAGAACGAGAATACGGGAAATGTGGTAAACACACTTCTTAACACAGGCTCCTCCGACGGAACTCTCACCACAAAGCAGATAGTTGAAAAGGTCTCCCCTTCTGTTGTAGGTGTTCACTCCTCCTTCAATACTCAGTCGGGAACAAGCACGGGAACAGGTACGGGCATTATCCTCAGTGATGACGGATATATCATCACCAACGCCCACGTTGTCCAGACCGAGGTAAACGAGTATGTTTCCAACAACAACCGCGGCTATAACAGCAATCCCTTTGGCGGCGGCGGTGATATATTCGACTACTTCTTCGGAAACGGCGGCTTCGGCGGCAGCTATCAGACAAAGCTCAAGCAGGCTGATTCCGTAACCATCGTTCTCTCCACCGATGACGAGACCGAGTACGAAGCAGAGATAGTAGGCGCAGACGAGAACAGCGACCTTGCAGTGCTTAAAATAAACGCCGAGGGTCTTGACCTTATCCCCGCAGAATTCGGCGACTCCAATCAGCTCACAATGGGCGACAAGGCTGTAGCTATCGGCTATCCCTTAGGACTTGGACTTTCCACCTCCGAGGGTATCGTTTCGGGACTTAACCGTACCCTTAACGTGGAGCTTTCCTCCGGCGGCTCCGCTTCCATGACCCTTATCCAGACCGACGCAGCCATCAACCCCGGCAACTCGGGCGGTCCCCTTATCAACGGCAAGGGACAGGTAATAGGCATAACCTCCTCAAAGCTTGTCAATAATTCCGTTGAAGGACTTGGTTTTGCTATCCCTATTTCCGACGCAATGCCCCTTATCAGCGACCTTATGAACAAGGGCTATGTTACCAACACCACTCCTCAGATCGGCATCACCGGCTCGGATATCAACAATGCACTTATGAGATATTACAATCTCCCTGTTGACAAGGGCGTAATGGTAGTATCCGTCAGCGAGGGCAGCGGCGCAGAAGCTGCCGGCATCAGCGCAGGCGATGTTATCGTAGCCGCAGACGGCAAGGATATCACATCAATGGACGAACTCACCGCCGCAAAGAAGGGCAAGAAGATAGGCGATACAATGGTGCTCACCCTTGCAAGAGCAGACGGCAACATTGACGTTACCCTCACCCTCACAGGCGAGGAGGACATCAAGCCCGAGGCTGAGGTAAAGCCTAACTGATCTAAGCTATTTCCAATTTCCCCCTCCAATTCTTTATTATACACAGCAGAGAGCCGCTCATTTCGGGCGGCTTTTCTGCTGATTTAGTGAAAATATATTCTCCTGCCGTTTTGCCGCATTAAATTACAAAATTATCCTTGACTTTTACTTCCTGTAGTGATATAATAAAGATTAGTATCGGTTACTATAATTTGTGCTTCTCTGTAACAGGAGAGACACCGCTTTTTGATAGAAAGGAAGATATTACTATGTCAAGAGTTTACAATTTCTCGGCAGGTCCCGCAATGCTGCCCGAAAAGGTTCTTGAGACCGCAGCAGCGGAGATGCTCGATTATAAGGGCACAGGCGAGTCCGTAATGGAGATGTCCCACCGTTCCAAGGAGTATCAGGCAATTATCGACGAGACAGAGGCTCTCCTGAGAGAGATCATGTCCATTCCCGATAACTACAAGGTGCTTTTCCTCCAGGGCGGCGCTTCCACACAGTTTGCTATGATACCTCTGAACCTTATGACAGGCAGCGGCAAGGCTGACTTCGTTATCACAGGTCAGTGGGCTAACAAGGCATATCAGGAGGCTGCTCGCTACGGCGACGCAAAGGCTGTTGCTTCCTCCAAGGATAAGACCTTCTCCTACATTCCCGAGATAGACAAGAACGAGTGCAGAGCCGATGCGGATTATTTCCACATCTGCCTTAACAACACCATTTACGGCACAAAGTGGGCTGAGCTTCCCGAGGTAAGCGTTCCTCTGGTTGCGGATATGTCCTCCTGCATTCTTTCCGAACCCGTTGACGTAAGCAAATTCGCTATGATATACGCAGGCGCACAGAAGAATATGGGTCCTGCAGGTCTTACTGTTGTTATTATCCGTGATGATATGATAGGTCACGCAAAGGACATCACTCCTACAATGCTCAACTATCAGATACACGCTGACAACGGCTCTATGTACAACACTCCTCCTACATATTCCATCTACATCTTAAAGCTTGTTCTCGAGTGGGTAAAGGAAATGGGCGGACTTGAGGCTATGAAGGCTCACAACGAGAAGAAGGCAGCTATCATTTACGATTTCCTTGACAACTCCAAGCTGTTCAAGGCTACCGTTCAGGGCAAGGATCGTTCACTTATGAATATCCCCTTCGTTACAGGCAACGAGGAGCTTGACGCTAAGTTTGTTTCCGAGGCTAAGAAGGCAGGCTTTATCAACCTCAAGGGTCACAGAAGCGTTGGCGGTATGAGAGCTTCCGTATACAACGCAATGCCTATCGAGGGCTGCGAGAAGCTTGTTGCATTTATGAAGAAATTTGAAGAGGAAAATTCCTGAGAATTTTTCCCCATTAGTCACGAAAGGATAGACTGCAATGATAAACGTTCTTACTTTAAATAAAATCGCTGCCTGCGGAACAGACGCATTTGACAAGGCAAAATACACCGTTTCCGACAGCGTTTCCGAGCCTGACGCAATAATGGTGCGCTCCGCGGCTATGCACGATATGGAATTCGGTAAAAATCTCCTTGCTATCGCAAGAGCAGGCGCAGGCGTAAACAACATTCCCGTTGACCGCTGCGCAGAAGAGGGAATTGTTGTATTCAACACCCCCGGAGCAAATGCAAACGCTGTTAAGGAGCTTGTTATCGCAGGTCTTCTTATGAGCTCAAGAAAGATAACCGACGCTGTAAACTGGGCAGCTTCCCTCAAGGGCAACGGCGCAGAGGTCGGCAAAATGGTTGAAAAGGGCAAGGCAAACTTTGCAGGTCCCGAGATCAGCGGCAAGACCCTCGGTATCATCGGAATGGGTGCTATCGGCGTTCTGGTGGGCAATGCGGCAATGTCTCTGGGAATGAAGGTCATCGGCTACGATCCTTACCTTTCCGTTAAGGCTGCTCTTTCTATGAACCCCGGTATTAAGATCGTTACCGACATCAAGGAGCTTTACGCCGGTTCCGATTACATCACCATTCACGTTCCCTACAACGCCGATACAAAGGGCACCATCAACAGCGAGACTATTGCTATGATGAAGGACGGCGTGAGAATTCTCAACTTCGCAAGAGGCGAGCTGGTTGACTCCGACGCTATCATTTCCGCACTTGAAAGCGGCAAGGTAGCTTCCTACATCGTTGACTTCCCCTCCGATGAGATGATCGGCGTTAAGAATGCTATCTGCGTACCTCATCTTGGCGCTTCCACACCCGAGTCTGAGGATAACTGTGCTGTAATGGCTGCAAACGAGCTTATCGACTTTATCGAAAACGGCAACATCAGAAATTCCGTTAACTTCCCCAACGCCGAGATGAATGCCGTTGGCACAAAGGTAATGGTTCTCCACAGAAACGTTCCCGCAGTTATCTCCGAGATAACCGCAGTTCTGGGCAACGCTTCTATCAACATCGAGAATATGATGAGCCCCTCCAAGAAGAATTATGCCTGCACTCTGATAGACGCTATGGGCGATATCACCGATGACATCGTTTCAAAGCTCTCTGCTGTTGATAATGTTATCAGAGTAAGAGTTATAAAGTAAGCTGTAACGAAAGGCGGACTGTTTATGAAAAGCGAAGAAGTTTTCAGCTCAAGCGACAAAAGTGAAAACTTAGCCTTGGGTGCGCTTATGGCTGCACTGCCCTTTCTCTTCTTTCTCCCCTATGTGATGAAGGATAAGAGATATTCGCCTTATTGTATGTTCAGAGCAAATCAGTCTCTTGTTACATTCGTCATAATGGCTCTGCTGGGTCTTGCATCTAAGATAATCGGTCTGGTGGGATTTATCCCCGTTATCGGCGGAATTATCACAGGCATCGCAGGAGTGGTGCTGGGAATAACCGCAGGATTTTACTATATTGAAAATCTTATCTTTGCCATTCTCGGCAGCGGAAAAAGAGTTCTGATATTCGGTGAGATAGAGATACTTAAATAATTTATGTTCAAAAAAGCGGCTTGTATCGCCCCGATACAAGCCGTCAGCGTGTCGCTGAAGCCACCTCGTTGGAAAGAAAGAAACAATTTCCTTGCTTTGTGGCTCGGTAACGCAGGTGTTGGAGCCAAATCTGTAATCAAATTTTTTATTTGTCTCAGGATTTAAGCTTTATCGACAATAAAAAACAGCTTGTATCAGGTGCGATACAAGCTGTTTTTTATTGTCCTGAAATTATCTGCATTATTCTGAAATTATTTGCATAATTTCCTGATAATTTTTCTCATAGCTTTCAAACCGCACAGCATTAAGCCCCACGCTTTCCGCCCCTGCCACATTCGCCGCCAGATCGTCGATGAAAAGACATTCAGAGGGTACAAGACCGTATTTGTCACACAGCCTTCGGTAAATTTCCGGGTCGGGCTTTGTAAGCTTCACCTCACAGGAGAAAACTCCCCCCTCCATATGCTTTGTGAAAGACAGCGCTTCGGGGCATGCGTCCATAAGATAGTAGGAATAGTTTGAAAGATAGTAAACATTCAAACCCTTTGCTTTCAGCTCCTCAATCCATGGAATGGCATAAGGCTGCTGCTTCGGACATTCCCCCATTCTCTCAAAGGCAAGGCGTATCTGCTTCTCATAGCCCTTTCCCGACTGTTCAAAGAGCCTGCATACCTCTTCCGCACTGAGAACGCCCTTGTCAAGCTCGTTCCATATTTTCGGGTTATGCCATGTGGCAGCTGTTACTGCTTTTTCTGTTTCCTCATCGTTAAAAAGGCTGTGGACATATTCGTCCCAGTTGAAGGTCAGAAGCACCATTCCGATGTCGAATATTACATTTTTTATCATATATTTTCACCTCTCATAATTTCTCAGAAAAAATCCTCCGCTTTGAAAAAGCAGAGGATCATATTATTTCTTATTCCTCGGTAACATCGTCCTCGGGAGTCTGCTGTGAAGCGGGAGCGGATACCGCAGGAGCGGGAGTCTGAGTCTTTGAAGTGCCGCTCTTTGTTTCCATCTCGCTGATAAGCTCGGAGATGTCAATAAGCATAGAGCTGCTGTCGCCGCCTGCTACCGCAGGGAGCTTGCCGTCCCACTTGTCTATGTACTCCATAGCTATCATCTGAGGAGTTATCTGCTCGGATTTCAGACGGTATGCTTCTGCCTCCGCCTGAGCCTGAGCAACGGTCTGCTCTGCCTCCACTTTAATTCTCTGGAGATCCTGCTCTGCCTTGAGAGCGTTCTGCTGAGCGGTCTGCTTGGCTTCGATAGCCGCATTATACTCGGCGGTGAACTCAAAGGAGATGATGTTGAATATCTCAAGCTCAAGACCGTAGCGGCTTATCTTTTCGTTAAGAAGCTCCTTCATCTGGTCGCTGATTATCTGTCTCTCAGTAATGAGCTGCTCGGCGGTGTACTTTGCGGTAACTGCCTTCACGCACTCCTGTATCGCAGGATTGATGATAACATTCTCGTAGGACATACCCACTTCCTTGTATATCTTAGCGGAAGCCTCGTTTCTCACACGATAGTTGAGAGCAATGGTGCTGGAAACCGTCTGCAGGTCCTTTGAAGCCGAGGAGCAGTCAACCTCTGCCTTTAATACTCGGTTGTCTATCTGGATTATCTGCTGGATAAAGGGAATTTTTACGTGAAGTCCCTCTGACAAAACTGCTTCGGACACCTTTCCGAAGGTAAGCACAACTCCCGAATGACCCGCCTGTACGGAGGTAAAGGAATTGAGCGCAACGATAAGAACGACAGCCGCGGCGATAACTCCGCCGATAATTTTGCCCGTTTTTCTGCCGTTAACAACAACTGTTTCTGCCATAGTTAATAAATGCTCCTTTAAAATATGTTATGTTTTTCAGAAGGGAAGCTCGTCTCTGTCATTGATATCAAAGCAGCGCTTTGCTTCCTTGCTGCCCAGTGCAAGCTGAACGATCATCAGTACCACATTCGCAATTGTAAGGCAGAATGTTACGGTAAGGATTATCTCTCTTGCAATAGTAAGACCTTTGTTTGTTCTGTTCATAGTAACTACCTCCAAAAAATAAGTTGAATTATTTATCTTCAAGCTGCTTTAAAGCACGCATTTCGTCCTTGTCCATACGTATCCTGCCGTCCTTTATGACGGTGACCTCATCCTTGCTCAGAAGCACTGCAGGGTCGTCGGATTTTTCCGGCTTGACTTTGAGCATTCCCGTCAGGAGATTTACCTCCTCCACATAGCCCTTGAACTCAGGAGCCTTTACATATGCCCCCACCTTGGGAGTGGTCTTGAATGCCTCTTCGTAGAAATCCTGCTCGTATTTCAGGCAGCACATAAGTCTGCCGCAGGTGCCGGATATCTTAGTGGGATTAAGAGACAAGCCCTGTTCCTTTGCCATCTTGATGGAAACGGGCTGGAACTCGCCGAGAAATGTCTTGCAGCAGAATGGTCTGCCGCATACGCCAAGACCGCCCAGCATTTTCGCCTCGTCTCTCACGCCTATCTGCCTGAGTTCTATCCTTGTGCGGAAAACCGCCGCCAGGTCTTTTACAAGCTCTCTGAAATCCACACGGTTCTCGGCGGTGAAATAGAAGAGAAGCTTGTTGTTGTCAAAGGTGCATTCCACGTCTACAAGCTTCATATCAAGCTTGTGAGCGGCTATCTTTTCCTGACAGATTCGTGCGGCATTGGCTTCCTTCGCCTTGTTCTGCTCCACGATTTTCAGATCTCTTTCGGTGGCAGGGCGAATTATGGGTTTGAGAGGAGAAACTATTTTGTCGTCCTCCACCATACGGCAGCCCATCACCACATTGCCGCATTCAACGCCTCGGGCGGTCTCCACGATAACCTTGTCGCCCGCCTCAAGCTTTGCGCCATTTGGGGAAAAATAATACATTTTCCCCGATTCCTTAAATCTAACTCCGATTATTTCAGTCATTATATTTACATTTTCCCTTTCAAAAAATCATCTGCACAGCTTTCCTGCCAGAACAGCCGCAGCGCCCTGGGCATTACAGTTTCTGGTGCATCTGTAGGAGGCTTCGCAGACAGCGTCATACATTGCCAGTATCCGTCCCGTAGAGAAACGCTCCGCCAGCTTTCTTGAGGAAGCTTCGGTGCAGCTTACGGTCTCATTGCTGCCGTTTCTGAGAACAGCCCCGTCTCTGATGGAACGGGCGAGCATTTCAAGCGTACAGCGCATTTCTTCTCTTTTTGAGGATATGCCCCCGAGAATTGCCGCAAGACTGTATTCATCTCTTGAAACAATAGCCTCCATAGCCTTTTTTACAGCTTCTGCCGACTTGACAAGGTCTGCGTCTCCTTCAAGGAAATCTATGCACCGTCCGATGTTGCCGCCAAAGGAAGATACTGCCCTTTCGATATCCTCCTCGGAGTATTTTCCTGTGTCCCTCAGTGCCTCTTTGCAGCTCTCCCTGTCCGCTTCGTGAAGCTCTATGGTCATGGAGCGGGAGATAAGGGTGGTAAGAAAGCTGCTTTTGTTTGCCGAGGTGAATATGAAATATGCGGCGTCGGGAGGGTCCTCGGTGATTTTCAGAAGTGCATCCTGACATGAATCCTGCCAGCCCTCGCAGTCGGTGAGCAGATACACCTTCCGCTCGCAGTCATTGGGTGAAATATAGCTGTCGGCAACCACCTTGTTACGGATATCGTCAACGGAGTAGTTTACCTTTCCGTTTTCACGCATAACTTCAATGAAATCGGGGTGCTGCCCCCTGAGAACTCTGCTGCACTGTCTGCATTCACCGCAGGCATTATGATTATCACAAAGAAGCTGCATTGCAATATACCTTGCAAAGGTCTTTTTCCCCACGCCCTTTTCCCCTGTGAGTATGTAGGAATGAACAAATCTTCCCGACCTGCTCATAGCTTCAATGGGGCGCAGGGCGTTTTCCTTGGAATACAGCTTCATCACAGCTTTTCAAACCGCACGATATCCGTAACGAATACCGTTGCGCCGCCAACTGTGACCTCAATGGGGAAGGAGCCTGTGGTGTCAGACCTGCCCGAAGCCGCCGAGGGAATGAACTGCTTTCTCTTGCGGGAGCATTCTCTGATAACTTCGATAGCCTCGTCCACCCTCTGCTCCTCCACGCATATCATAAAGGTGGTGTTTCCCGCCATCAGAAAGCCGCCTGTGGAGGCAAGCTTTGTTGCGGAAAAGCCCTTTTTGGTAAGCTCGGTGGAAACAGCGTGGCTGTCGTCGTTGTTGATAACGGCATATATCAGCTTCATAATATCATATCCTTAAAATGTGATAATAATGCGGCACAGATCGCCGCAATTTTATTTTACCACATTTACGTGAAAAATGCTATAGTTTTTCAAAATATTTATAATTTCCTCCGAAAAAATTTCTCCCCCTGTTACCGCAGCAATTCCGGGAGGACAGCAGGAAACTGCCGCCGAGCAAATTCTGCCCACTGCCTTTTCAACGGGAACATATTCACGGGGAGCCATTGCAGCCTCTCTTATGCTCATAGCCCTTTCAAGAGGAGCAAGCCCCGAGAAATCCGGGAGCGGCACTCTTATCCTGGGCTGAGGGATGGACGAAAATGCCCTGCCGATGGCGTTTATCTCGTAAACGTCAAGCCCTGTGAGCATAAGCACCACGTGGGTGTTGTCCGCATACTCGCACTCAATGTCCCACCCTCTCAGCACCTCTGCCAGGTCATATCCCGAATATCCCGAGGTAGGAGCAAGAACTGTCAGCTTGCCGCACTCCCCCTCTTCAATGTGCCAGTAGGGAGAGAGAAAGCTTCTGACATTTTCCGAAGCTTTTTTCATCTTGGAAAAATATTCGGGGGCTTCGTTTTCCATAAACTCGTTGCACATATCAAGGGAGCGGAGAATGAGATAAGATGGGCTTGAGGAGCCAAACATAGACATAATTTCCTTTGCATAGCCCTCATATTTTTCCAAAGATGGGTCATTTATATGCAGGTATGCGCCCCCCGTAAGCACAGGGAGCGTTTTGTGAGCGGAGTCGCAGCATATATCCGCCCCGTGATACAAGGGGTGGAGAGGGGTGCCGTTTTCGGGTATAAAGCGCAGATATGCCCCATGAGCATTGTCAACCAAAAGGCGGCAGTTATGCTCTCTGCAAACCCTGGCAATGTCATCAAGGGGAGTAAGCCTGCCTAAGTAATCGGGGGTGGTTATGTAAACGCATACGGGGTTACCTGCCTTTATTATGGCGGATTCTATCATATCCGCCGTTATCTCTCCCGAAACGATGGAGCTTTCGTAACGGGGATAGACCCATTCCACCTCTGCGTCAAGCATAACGCAGGCGTTTAAAAAAGCTCTGTGACAATTTCTTGCGGCAACTATCTTCCTTGAGGGACTGCCCATAAGGCACATTGCAAGCATTGTGTAAATGCAAAGCGTTGAGCCGCCTGCGCTGTAAAGTGTCTTATATGAGCCGAATATTTCCGAGGCTTTTTTCTCGCTTTGGGAGATAATTCCCTCTGCCTCAAAAAGGCTGTCCGCACCCTTTATTTCGGTGATGTCAAGGGCGTTAAAAGGCTCTCCCCTGCCCTTGTGCCCGGGCATATGGGCACGGATAGTCTCTTTTTCGGCATAGCTGTCGGTAAATTCCTTTATGGGTAAATTCATTTCAGATTTTCCTTTTTATATATAGAATATTACGGCGTGAAGCGGCTGATGAGGACTTTGAAAATGGTATTCACAACTATCTGTGTCGCCGCACCCAGAATAAATATGAGCCAGGAAATATCCCAACCGCGTGAATTAAAGCTTATGGCAAAATAGAAAAATACAATAGCCAGCCACATTATGGCAGTCACGCCGCTTCTTATTTTTTTGAGCAGCTTTATCCTGCTTTCGGTGTCATCATTTCGGCTGATGCGGATAACGTTTCCGAACATATTAAAGCCCACCGTCAGCGCCGCACCGACTATAAATATGAGCCAGGAATAATCCCAGCAGTCATTATTGTAATTTATCAGAAAGTAAAGCACCACGATAAGCAGCCACATTACGGTTATGGCAGCATTTTTTATAGCCTTGATGTTGCTCTCCTTGAAAACATAAGCATATTTTTTCATAAGCCTGCTTTTTGGGGAACTTTTCTCAAAAAGTCCCTCCTCGTGAAAGCCCGAGCCGCTTACCTGCTCAATAAGTCCGCTCACATCTCCCATAGTGCCGATGACCGCCGCATATGCTCGCTGAGGGGTCATGCCCGCGTTTATGCAGTCATCGTATCGTGCCTCAAGATTTGAAAGAATTTCTTCTCTCAGCTCCGTCACCGCAGTTTCGTGAGGAGCGTCCTTGAACAGATTGTCCACGTATGCCCTGATAGCTGATTTCATTTCTATTACCAACCTTTCCCTTGATACATCTTTATGTTTTTGGGTTTGTGCTGTTGTCCGAATTTTCGGCGCTTTTTGCCGCATAAAGGAGCTTGTCCACAATGGCTTTGGTCTTGTCCCAGTCCGCAAGATTGTCACGGTACTGCTTTCGCCCCGCATCGGTAATGGTATAATATTTCCGCCTTGCGCCCGAATTCTCGTCTCCCCAGTAGGAGGCGATAAGCCCAGACTGCTCCAGCCGCCTGAATGCGCTGTATAGGGTGGCTTCCTTGAATTCGAAACGGTTTCCCGTAAGTTCTAATATATCCTTGTTTATCTTGTAGCCGTAGCTGTCGCTCACCGACAAAAGGGACAGTATAATGGTGTCCGTATGCCCTCGTATAAGGTCTGAAGCTATTGACATTTAGTTATCACCCTTTCCCCGAAGCGTTGTTATCCAAGTCTTTCTGTTATATATGATAACACACAGTACCTCGCCTGTCAAGGTATTTCGTGTAATTTAATCTGATTTTAATTTTGGAATATCCCATAAATTACCGATTATTCACAAATGACGAAGGCAAGCCAATTTAGGCGGGTATGCATCTGGCTTTTGTGTCTTATAAAAATTTTTTTCAAAAAAAGCTTGACAAACTCATTTCAATGTGATATAATAAATAAGCACTCTGAAAATGAGTGCCAAGCATAACATCGCGGAGTGGAGCAGCTCGGTAGCTCGTCGGGCTCATAACCCGAAGGTCGTTGGTTCAAATCCAGCCTCCGCAACCACCTTAGTAAAGCCGTTTGATTCATTTCAAACGGCTTTTTCTCCAAATGCCGCAGTGGTGGAATCGGCAGACACAAGGGACTTAAAATCCCTCGGGCTAACCCCCGTACGGGTTCAAATCCCGTTTGCGGCACCAGTCCCCTGAACAACGCAGATACGTTGCTCAGGGGATTTTTTTGCCTTTTTAAAATATTGATACAAGGCGAAAAAAATCATTTTTTCTAACCAATTTCTAACCCAGCCGGCATTTCAAAGAAATGCTGGTTAGAAATGAAAGAAAACAGGAAAACAAATCCGCTTCCATCGCTGAGAGCGGATTTGTTTCCACCGAGCACTGTTGATAGCCTTGTCAGATAAGATATTAGTGGTTATTTTGTTTGACATATCCCTAAATTGTGGTATAATAAATATGAAAGGCAGGCGTTTGCAGTATGATAGAAATAACGGATCTTAATAAGTATCAGGAAAACAACCGAATAGAAGCAAAAAAGGCTGCAGGCGGCTTGCCTAACAGTGTTTGGGAGACTTATTCGGCTTTTGCTAATACTCAAGGCGGTATCATACTTTTGGGAGTGATTGAAAGAGAGGATAAATCTCTTGAAATTTTTGGCGTAAACGAGCCCGAGAAAATGATAAAAGAATTCTGGGATATTGTTAATAATAAGAATAAGACAAGTGTAAATCTTCTCACAGACAAAAATGTTGAGATCAAGGAGCTTGACGGTAAAAAAATCATCTGCATTAATGTGCCGAGAGCTTATCGTCATGACAAACCTGTATATATAGGCAGAAATCCTCTTGAAGGTTCATTCCGCAGAAACTGGGAAGGCGATTATAAGTGTTCGGACGAAGAAGTTCGTGCAATGCTTCGTGACGCTTCATATCAGACTTCCGATATGCTTGTAATTGAAGAGATGAATATGGATGTTTTCAATTATGAAAGCATTCACAGCTATCGTATGCGAATGAAATATTCCCGTCCCGGACATGTTTGGGAATCACTTGAAGATGGTGATTTTTTGCTGCGGCTTGGTGCTGTCGGCAGAGGTTCAGACGGCAGCATACACCCTACTGCTGCAGGACTTGTGATGTTTGGAAATGAGTTTGAAATTGTCAGAGAGTTTCCTGATTACTTCCTTGATTACCGTGAGTGCTATGACGAAAATCGCTGGACAGACCGTATTGTTTCCACATCGGGCGAGTGGAGCGGAAATATATATGATTTTTATTTCCGTGTTTATAACAAGCTTATCCAGGATATTAAAACTCCGTTTAAAATGGAAAAAGGGATCAGAATAGATGATTCTCCCGTACATTCAGCAATAAGAGAAGCACTTGCAAATTGTTTGATAAATGCTGATTATCACGGCAGACAAGGGATAGTTGTAATAAAGAACCGGGATCAGATCCGGATATCAAATCCCGGTGGTTTCCGTATAGACATTGAAACTGCTAAAAGCGGCGGTGTTTCCGATCCGAGAAACACTACCTTGATGAAAATGTTCAATCTTATAGATATTGGCGAACGTGCAGGAAGCGGAATTCCTAATATTTATGATGTTTGGAACAAGCAGAAATGGAATACGCCAATTTTAGCAGAAACATTCGAGCCTGAAAGAATTAAATTTGTATTACCTATTGGCAACATTGGAAAAGTGACGATAAATAGTGACGATAAAAAAGTGACGATAAATAGTGACGATAAAAAAATGGCGATAAATAGTGACGATAAAAAAATGGCGATAACCTCCAAAAAGAATATTGATCAGAAACACTTGATCATTGAATTTATACAGGAATATGGTTCAGCTAAAAGCAGCGAGCTTTGTGATCTTTTAGGAGTTAAGTCCTCCAGAATAAAACAGTTGCTGCGTGAGCTTATAGATGAAGACGTTCTTGTTGCAAACGGCGGTAATAGGAACAGAACGTATTCATTAAAAGGTTAATAAGTATTATATTTCGACAACAAAAACAGGAAAACAAATCCGCTCCCATCGCTGAGAGTGGATATTTTATCCCAAAGCCTTGTTGATGGCTTCGGCGGACGCAATTTTGGAATTGTAGTCCAGGTGGCTGTAGAAATTTGCCGTTACATTGTAGGTGGAGTGCCCCAGCCACTCCTGGATCTGCTTCATAGAAATCCCGCTTGCCAGAAGCAGGCTGGCACAGGAATGGCGCAGGTCGTGGAAACGGATCTTTTTGAGGTTATGCTTTTTGATCATGTGTCTGAAATGGTCGGAAACATAGTTGGGGGATATCAGATTTCCCATGTTGTCAAGGCAAATGTAGTCAAGATAGTCCCTGTTGTACCCCTTGGGGATCAGGCTGCGGTAATATTCCTGCTTGCGCTGTTCCTCCAGAAGAAGCTCTTCGATGTGAGGTATCAGTGGAAGAACTCGTGTGCTTGAGGCATTTTTCAGCTTGTCCTCTGCGATAAGCTCCTCTCCATTACCGTTATATGCATTGATCACCTTGTGCTTAATGGAGATGGTTTTGTTCTTAAAATCAATAGCATCCCATTTCAGCCCGATCACCTCACTGCGCCTGAGTCCGTAGTATGCGGCAATATGTACGCAAAGCTCCATTCTGTCACCTTTGAAGCACTCGAAGAGCTTTGTAAGCTCCTCCTTATTATAGAAGCTTGCAACATATTTCACATACTTGGGACGCTCGGTTTTTTCCGAAGGATTAGTAGCGATCAGCTCCTGCTTTACAGCAAAGCTCAAAGCTTTGTGTACATTGGCATGGATGTGGATAACGGTGTTGGCTGAAAGCCCCTCAGCTGACAAGGTGTTATAAAACGCCTGTATATGAGCGGGTTTCAGCTGATCAAGGTACAGATCGTACTGCTCGAAATACCTCTTGACCTTGCGTATGTTTTTGCAATACCCCGTATATGTGGTAACAGACAATGACGGCTTGATGGTTTCAAGCCATACGTCCAGGAATTTAAGGAATTTCACTCTGGTGTTGAGAAGAACTCCACCCCACTCAGTGTATTTCATTTTACTGTATTCTTCCTCAAAATCCCTTATGATCTCCTTCCGCTTTTCTTCAATGCGCCGTTTCCCGGCGCCTTCCTTCAAGCCAGTGGAGATCCATTTGTGCTTCTTTTTGCCATATCTGTCCTTATAGGATACAACGACGTATATCGTTTGTCCCTTGATCTGAATACTGCCTGTCACAGCGATCACCCCCTCATTTATGCTCTCTTATTTCTGCTCATATCTTAGATCATGCTTCTGTATTTCTTAAAAGCCTTGTGCCACTTTTTTAAATCGCCTGTTGTAACGTGAATATTTCCATCACTGTCATAAATTACAACTGATATGGGCATTGTTTTACGCATAAAGGCAATCTCCGAGTTTGAAAACGAGTCTTTGCCCCAAACTTCTTCGATATCCTTCTTGGCGTTTACCCTACAGTCCTTGCCATTGATTATAAGGTCAAGGTAAAAATTATTGTATTTGTGGATTCCGCCCTTGGCGCAGAAATATGAGTCCTCAGGCTCGATATTTCTTAATATAGCAATTTTAGTCATAATAATACCTCCTGAAAATCTGAAAAACTCTATCCCGCAGAGAACTCCACGGGATAGAGACTTTTTTATGCGGCGATGGTGAGATCAAGCATATAAGCTATTACCGATATCTTCGCAACCCTGATGGTTCGTCCGCAGGGGATAACAGCGATTTTCCCCTTGTGGATGATCTCATACACCTTCCTGGAATCAAGGTTCAGAATCTTACGAAGATCCTTGGTCGTGAGGATATCCGGGTAGTCCTTCAGCATCAGCTTATAGGCATCACGCAGTTTTTCGTTCATTGTAATCACCTCCTTGTTGATGGCTATCTATTGATAGTATATATGGCTTAATTTTGGGGAGATTCGGTGCTATATATTATCCTTTAGGATATGTGAGGCGTAAGCGCGCATAAGCGGAATCTGACTTTTTACCTACTCTAACACTTTCGGTATCGTAGTTTGCTTTGAGATGGTTTACACACTTCACGTTCGATAATGGTGCTGTGCAATTATCGCTGCAATATTTCTTATAGCAATGATATATCTCTTTGAAGAGTAGCGGCTCGACGCTTTCGTCATATTTTATATATATCGAAGCAAATTCCGCAAAGGAATTAGCCGAATGCTTATATGACTGGCGCTCTTCGTCCAGTTTATCTCTATAAGAAAATATTTTTCCGTTGTTCAGAAACCTCTTTGCACCCTCGATGGCAAACTTGACCAAGTGTCCTCTGTCATATTTGCAGATCAACTCATCAATCCCCTGGATCTGGTCTTACTCAGGGATGGAATTTTTGAAACGAAGAATGCACATTCTGCGGTAGTATGCTGAATCGGGATTGTCAACAATCGGAAGATTATTGCAGGCAAACAAAAGCATAGCCGTATTAATCATGGTAAACCCATCTTTGCCCTTGTTTTCCACCATAAGCTTGTCCCCGCCTGTGATCATTTTGAACTTCGAGAACTCCTTGTTTGTAATGGTGCTCATCTCGCCGGAAGTATTTAGGTGCACACCGTTGAGCTGATCCACACCAAATCGATTTCCAAGTTGTTGGAAGGAGACGTGCGAGATGAAATCGTCGTCGATAAGGGACTCAATGAGTCTGAGGGCAACGCTTTTACCACTATCCGGTTCACCAACGAAAAAGAAGCCGCATTTGAGGTATAGCGAGATGTTTGTCAAGGCTATACCGCATATTTCCTGGAAAGTAATTCTGCCCTCAGGATCGTTAAAAAATGTTCTATCCATAAAAGCATCGAAATACTCGCCAGACTCATTGTAATACCTCGGATCATTGTACGAAGCGTTTACCCTATAAAGAAAGGTGTTGAAATGAGAATGCGGCTCTAACGTTTCGGTCTGCAGATTATATACGCCATCTACCATTGGGATCAGATAATCAGGCATAGTAGCCGGGGAGATTTCTCGCCTTTCTATTTCCCTGCAACCGGGCAGTATATTGACAACCTTGTTGATCTTGCCTGAGCCTACTATTTTTTTTATATGTGTGGGGATCAAAAGATTAAGATGCTGGAAGCCGAAATTTTTCGGAGAATCAGTCAGCAAAACCCATATCCCCAAAATATAAATATAGGGATTCCTTCCGATGATACAGAACAAAATACCCAGGCTTAACAATACCAGCAACAGTTCATATTCCGACATTTTGGAGCTGGGTACAGGAACTTCCTGTTGATTTAAAACCGCCTTGTCTGAGGTATTGATCTTTGCCTGTAATTCAGCAGTCTTCGCTTTGTTGATTTCATTGCGAATATCCTCTTGGCTAAGAGAAATTGAAGGTATTCCTTCTGGCGAATAATGAACCGTATCGGTTTTTTGAGGCTTACTCATACCGTCAGTCACAATTTCAGCATCAAGCATAACACTCTCGGAATCATCGACAGATGGTGTAGAATCGGTGCCAATTATTCGGGAGAGGTATTGCGGATAGTTGTCGAAATCCGGCTTAATGCTCTTAAGCCGGGTTACCACTGTATCGGAGATTTCCTGAGTGTCATCAATTTTGTCATTATTGTATGTTTTAAAGAAGCCCATTTTCCCACTTTATGCAAAGCTTTTCATAATACATCTTATGTAAAGTAAGTAATTATGTAAAGAAATTGATAAAAACAATGGAAACAAGCCAATAAATCAACCAATTTCTTTACATAATACTTCATAGATAATTAAAGAGATTTC
>JAGAJF010000069.1 GCA_017829005.1 Oscillospiraceae bacterium
ATGCACAAAAGCTGCTTCTGACCCTGAGAAAGGCTTCCCCCGTCCTCCCCTATCACCGTGTCATAGCCCTTTGGGAGACGCTTGATAAAGCCGTGAGCGTGGGAAGCCTTTGCCGCAGCGATGATCTCCTCATCAGTGGCATCGGGCTTGCCCATAGCAATGTTTTCCTTCACAGTACCCGCCCTGAGCCATGTCTCCTGCAAAACCATTCCGTAATTTTTCCTCAGACTGCTTCGTGTCATATCCCTGATGTCAATGTCCTCAACCTTTACAGTGCCGCTGTTAACATCATAAAATCTCATAAGCAGATTTATGACCGTAGTTTTACCGCAGCCTGTAGGACCCACAATTGCAACCCTCTGACCTGGCTTTACATTCAAATTCAAGTCCTCGATAAGCTTCTTTTCGGGAACATAAGAAAAATACACATTCTCAAGTGAAACCCTGCCCTTGGGGTCTGTGAGTACCACAGCATTTTCCTTGTCGGGAGTCTGAGGCTCCTCCTCAATAAGCTGAAAAAGTCTTGAAGCGCAGGCAAGAGCGTTCTGCAGTTCGGTGATAACTCCCGATATCTCGTTAAAGGGCTTGGTGTACTGATTTGCATAGGACAGGAAAACCGACAGCTGACCCACCGTAAATGGCACCGCCGCACCCACCGTAGCCACACAGGTAAGAGCACCCGTAAGCGCCACCGCCGCATATACCACATTATTTACAAATCGTGTGGAAGGGTTTGTGATGGAAGAGAAAAATGTAGCTCTAAGAGAGCATTTAAAAAGCCTGTCGTTTATCTCGTCAAATTTTTTCAGCGTTTCCTCTTCCCTGCCAAATGCCTGAACTATCTTCTGACCGCCTATCATCTCGTCAATAAAAGCGGTCTGCTCCCCCCTCGTCTCCGACTGCAATCGGAACATATCATAGGTCTTTTTGGCGATAAATCGTGCGATAAACAGGGAAAGGGGTGTCAGCACAACCACAGCAAGAGTTATCTTCCAGCTTATAAGAAGCATAAAAATGAGGGTGGCAAGAATAGTAACAACGCCTGTGAAAAGCTGAGTAAAGCCCATAAGCAGGCCGTCCGCAAACTGGTCTGCATCGGCGATTATGCGGTTTACAGTCTCGCCCACCGGGTGAACATCAAGGTAACTGAGCGGAAGTCTCTCAAGCTTTCCGAAAGCCTCGTTTCTAACGTCACGTACAACGTGATAGGTTATCCTGTTGTTCACCGTGTTCATTATCCACTGAACAACAGCGGTAATTCCCACAAAGATCGCAATTTTCAGCAGTATATCGCCAATTCCCGCAAGGTCAACATTCCCCTCGCCAACGATAAGGTCAATGGCATTGCCCGCAAGAACGGGAACGTAAAGCGTAAGCCCCACGGAAGTCGCCGCCGTAATGACAGATATGACTATAAGAGGAATGTAACGCCTTACATAAACCAAAACCTTTTTAAGTGTGCCCTTCGGAGCTTTTTTATCCGCCACTCAGACCGCCTCCTTTTTGAACTGGGAATTATAAATTTCTCTGTAGACCTCGCAGCTTTCAAGCAGCTCCGAATGAGTGCCGATACCAACCGCATTGCCGTCGTCAAGAACGATTATCTTGTCGGCGTGCTGAATTGATGAGGTGCGCTGTGAAACGATAAACACAGCAGGAGAATAATCAAGCTCCCTGAGAGATCTCCTGAGAGCGGCATCGGTGGCAAAATCCAGAGCCGAAGCGCTGTCGTCAAGAATGAGAATTTCGGGCTTTCTCACCAGCGCTCTTGCAATGGTGAGCCTCTGCCGCTGACCGCCGGAAAGGTTCTTTCCGCCCTGCTCGATCTCGCAGTCAAGCCCGCCCTTTGCCTTGATAACATCAAGCGCCTGAGCCGCCTCAACAGCCTTCATAATATCATCGTCCGAAGCATTTTCATTGCCCCAGAGCATATTTTCACGAATGCTGCCCTTAAAAAGCACCGCCTTCTGAGGAACAACGCCGATCTTGCTCCTAAGCTCCGAAACAGGCATATCCTTCACATTAACGCCGCCAACCAGCACCTCGCCGCCGCTCGCATCGTAAAATCTGGGAATAAGATTTACAAGGGAGGATTTTCCCGAGCCTGTGCCGCCGATAATTCCAACCGTCTCCCCCTTTTTCACCGTAAAATCAATGTCCGAAAGAGAGTCGTCACCCGCATTTTTGTACCGCAGATAAACGTGACGAAACTCAGCGGCATTCTCGCTCTGAGAAGCACCCTTTTCACCGTCGCAAACCGAAGGCTTCATTTCAAGAGCCGCCTGGATACGGTTTCCGCAGGCAATGCTCTTGGTAATGTTGATGATAAGATTTGCAAGCTTGATAAGCTCAACGAGTATCTGAGACATATAATTGTAAAGAGCGACAACCGCACCCTGAGTGATAATTCCCTGACTTACGCTGACAGCGCCCCTGTTTATGAGGAAGATTATACCCAGATTTATGATAATGTAGGTCACAGGATTCATCAGAGCGGAAATTCGTCCCACAAATTCCTGTGAACGGGTAAGCTCGGCATTTTTTGAGACAAAACGCTCTGTCTCCTCGTCCTCCTTGCAGAACGCACGTATAACACGTACACCCGTGAGATTTTCCCTTGTAATGCCCGTAACGCCGTCAAGCTTCTGCTGCACCTTTTTGTAAAGGGGAATGGAGCAGAGCATTATGGCAAAAACCACAATAAGAAGCAGAACGGTCACATAAACGAATATCATCGCCGCCCGTGCGTTGATTGTGAATGCCATTATCATTGCGCCGAAAACCACGAAGGGCGAACGCAGAAGCAGTCTCAGGGTAAGATTTACGCCGTTTTGCACCTGATTCATATCGCTGGTCATACGGGTCACCATCGTGGAGGTGCCAAGCTCGTCCAGCTCGGAATAGGACAGGCTCTGGATATGCTTAAAAAGCACGTGGCGAAGCTTTGCGGTAAAGCCCACCGAAGCCTTTGCGGCAAAATACTGAGCCGTAATGGAAAAAGCCAGCCCCACAAAACCGAGAAGCACCAGCACAAGGCACATTTTCACGATGTACGACCTGTCGCCCATTGCGATACCCTTGTCGATGACCGCCGCCACCACCAGCGGCACAAACAGCTCAAGCAGAGCCTCAAGCAGTTTGAAAAGCGGTCCGAGAATGCTTTCCTTGATGTACGCCTTCATATAAACAAGAAGCTTTTTCAAACCCATCTCTCCTTAAAACAATTTTTCGCATACCATATTATTATACCATATTGGGGGAAAATGTTTTATTCTAATTTGTTAATTTTAATGGCAATATTATTAAGCGCTATTTCCAATTTATGTAAATAACACTTTGTGAAAAATATTTTCACAGACCTCTTGACAAATATGGAAATATGTGTTATTATAATGATATCAAAATGATATCATTTCAAATCAAACCCAATTCTGACGTATCATAAGGGAGGAATTTTTTATGAGCAAGAAAATTACAGGCGAAATTGAGGAAAAGGAGCTTAACGCTCCCAACGGTCTGGTAATCGCATTTTTATTCATAATTCTTTACATTGCTGCGGTCGTGGGCATCATTCCTGCGGGAATGAACCTTGACAGCGACGCCCCCACCTTCGGCGCTCCGCTGATGGTTCTCTGCGTGCTTTGGCTCTGTGTGGGATGGATACCGTTTATGGGCATAAAGGTCATTCGCCCCAATGAAGCGCTGGTTCTTACACTTTTTGGAAAATACATAGGTACTCTCAAAAAGGACGGCATTTTCTTTGTAAATCCTTTTTCATCGGCTGTCAATCCTGCCGCCGCTGAGCTTGCTTCACATACGGGCGTTCAGGTCTCTGCGGACGGCAAGACCGAGGTAAAAACCGCATCGGTTTCCAAAAAGCTCTCCCTCAAGGCGATGACACTCAACAACAGAAAGCAGAAGATAAACGACAGGGACGGAAATCCCGTTGAGGTGAGCATTGTGGTCATCTGGAAGATCGCAAACACCGCAAAGGCTGTTTTCAATGTTGACAACTTCCAGGAGTACATTTCCATTCAGGCAGACTCCACTCTCAGAGACGTGGCAAGCCTTTATCCCTATGATGTGGGAAATGACGGCGGAAAATCTCTCAGAGCCTCCTCTGCCGAGGTTGCGGAAAATCTCAAGGCTGAGCTTCAGAACAGAGTTGCAGACGCAGGTCTCGAGGTCATCGAGGCTCGTATCACTCACCTTGCATATGCTCCCGAGATCGCTGCGGCAATGCTCCAGAGACAGCAGGCGGCGGCTATCATCGAGGCAAGGCAGAAGATCGTTGACGGCGCTGTGGGTATGGTTGAAATGGCTCTCGAGCGCATTACCGAGAACAACGTCTGCGACCTGGACGACGAAAGAAAGGCTCAGATGGTCTCAAATCTGCTTGTTGTGCTCTGTGGAAACAAGGACGCTCAGCCTATTGTTAACAGCGGTTCCATTTATTGATAACAAACTCAAGTCGTTCCCGTCTCCCCCGTCTCAGACCGGGAGACGGGAGCGGATACGCATTTTTGTGAGGTGACAGTTTATGTTTTCGGGTATAACAATAGCTTCAATGCTCATATGCGGCTTGCTGTGCATTATCATTCCCATCGGGGCAATGATAATTTACAAGAAGAAAAACAAGGACGTGAGAATTTCCTCTTTCTTCATCGGAGGAGCGGTATTTTTCCTGTTCGCTCTCGTCCTTGAGCAGATAATGCATTATTTTATGCTCCCCATTGTAAGCGGCAGCACCGTAACTTATGTGATATACGGAGTGCTTGCTGCAGGTGTTTTCGAGGAAACAGGCAGATTTGCGGCTTTTAAAACGGTGATGAAAAAGCGGAACAACCCCGGAGATGCTGTTATGTACGGTCTGGGTCACGGCGGTATCGAAGCCGTGATCCTTGCGGGAGTCTTACTGCTCAGCTATGCGGCTACGGCGATAATGACCAATCAGATGGGACTTGAGGCAATGGTCTCTGTGTCCTCGGGCGGAAATGCCGAGACTGCCGAGCTTGTCCGCACACAGCTTGAAACAATGGCGTCTGTGGGATTGGGTACAATTCTCGTCAACGTTCCCGAGCGAATTATCGCTATGACCTTCCACACGGCGATGTCGGTAATGGTTTTTGAGAGCGCAAGAGTCAAGGGCAAGGGTTACCTATATCCCGTTTGTATCCTTTTCCATGCAGTTCTGGACGTTGCTCCCGCACTCTATCAAAGACAGGCGATACCTATGCCTGCGGTTTATTTCCCTATGATATTGATTACAGCGGCGGCTGTTTATTTTGCCGTTAAGTCGTACAGGAGAACGAAGGCGGTCTGTGCAGAGGAGGAGACGGCTTGAAAGGCAGGGTATGCAGGATAATTCTCGGCATCTCTGCCGCCGTTTTTACCGCTCTTGTAATCGGGTTATGGAGTGAGTCCGAGCTTTGTATCGGGGCGGCGGCGGTTGTCTGCGTGAATTTCATTCTTATAATAATGCTGAAATTCGGGTTCGGGCTTGCCGCCGAAAACGGATACAAGAACGCGGCAAAGCTTGACAGGATACTTTCGGTATCAAGCATTGTTCTGCTTATCCTCAGCGTTCCTCTGTTTCTTGTTCCCGTATTTTACGAAAGCATTTCAGATACGGCATTTGTGGTTTATGTAAATATTATCGGAGCTGTACTGCTGATTTCCATTCTTACAGCCGACAAGAAAAAATAATAAACGGAGGTGAAGCGTTTGGCTGAAAATGATAAAACAAAGGGCAAAAAGCAGGTTCCGCTCAGGCTGTCCGCTTCCCTTTACGACGAGCTGGCAAAATGGGCGGAGGACGATTTCCGCTCCATTAACGGGCAGATAGAATATCTGCTGACGGAATGTGTAAAAAGGCGGAAAAAGTCTTCTGCCAAAAAGCACAACGGAAATATTCCTCCAAATGAAGCTCCCGAGCTGAATGAACCCTTTATTTTCACATACTCCGACGGGCATACGAAGGAGTTTGAGAATGTGAAGGCATTTCTCGATTATGTCATAAACGGCGGTGACAATGATGCAGACGGCACACCCGAAAATGGAAAATGATCCGAAAATTAAAATATAATTAAACAGATTAGAAGATAATTATCCTGCTTGAATATCTCTTTTCCCTGTGATATACTCGTATACAGATAAAGGACAGGGATAAATCATGTTTAAGTTTATTGTATTTTTTTCGGAGCAGATATTTGTACCCGTTACTATGATCGTTCTGGGGCTTTTACTGATAAAGCGCACACCGACTGCTGAAAGCGGATTAGGTTACAGGACAAGGCGGTCTCTTTCTTCGGAAAGGGCGTGGCTTGCGGCTCATTATGCATTGGGTGGATTCTGGCTCGTTTCGGGAATATTCACCCTTGCGGCGGCGGCTGTTATTACCGCTTGTCTCGGCTCTTCGGGTTTCGCATTTGATAATTCCGCAGATAAGTATATCTACGTACAATGGGCCGTTCAGTACGCTTTATGTGCGGGGGCTTTTCCTGTGACGGAGCTTTGTCTTGGAAAAATGATGAAAGCGGAGACGGTGGGCTGACCCGAATTAACTTAGGGGCTTTACCGTTCACGATCTATGGAATGAATATTTAAACGTTCAGAGGGAAAAGGATATCATAAATTATTCATGAAAGGACGAGATAATCATGGCTGTACTGATTTTTGCAGTTATTTTTCTGCTCTTAATGCCGCTGGCTATGATAATATGCGGGGCGTGGTTTATTAAATCTCCACCCGAACCGGACAGCGGTATCGGATACAGGACGAGCCGTTCTATGTCCTCTCCCGCGGCTTGGATCGCTGCTCACAGCATCAGCGGAAAATACTGGCTGATATCCGGTTTAATTACACTTATCGGCACTTTGCTTGGCGGCGGGTATGCCATATTATCCCTTGCGGATTCAGAAGATGCTGTTTACAATGTGATACTGATAGCTGAGGGAATTCAGCTGTTTTTCCTTCTGCTTGTCATTCCAATTACCGAATTCAGGCTCAAAAAGATGTTTCATATCTGATATTTTTTTGATTTATCATTGACATTCTATAAATAACGTGGTAAGATATAAATGCATTTATATTATCATAAAACAGGAGGGTTTTAAATTGGCTGACGTATTAAAGGCAGAGGGTCTGTCTAAATCCTACAAAAAGGGCGTTATGGCGGTCAAGGACGTGAGCTTTACCGTTGGCGAGGGAGAAATTTTCGCTCTTATCGGTCCCAACGGCGCGGGCAAGACATCCACCATCAGAATGATATCCACCCTTATCAAGCCCACAGGCGGCGACGCTTTCGTGGACGGTCACAGCATTATCTCCGAACCTGACAAGGTAAGGCAGGCTATTACATATCTCCCCGACGAGGCAGGCGCATACAAGACTATGACCGGTATGGATTACCTTTACTTTATGGCGGGGCTTTTTTCCGCCGACAAGGACGAGATAGACAAGTATGTGAACAGAGCTGTGAATATGTGCGGTCTGGGCGACAGGCTGGAGGAGAAAATCGGCGGCTACTCAAGAGGTATGATAAGAAAGCTGCTGCTTTCCCGTGCTGTTATGACACGTCCCAAGCTTGCTATTCTTGACGAGGCTACCTCGGGTCTTGACGTTATCAACGCTCTTGACATCAGAAAGACCATAAAAAAGCTTTCCGCCGAGGAGGGTATGAGCTTCCTCCTTTCATCACACAATATGCTGGAGATCGAGTACGTTTCCGACAGGGTGGGCATTATGGCTCACGGCGAGCTTATGGTGACGGGTACCATTGACGAGCTGAAAGCACGTTATAATGCCGCTAATCTTGAGGAAGTTTTCGAAAGGGTGGTGCAGTCGGATGAAATTAGGTAATCTGCTTAAAAAAGAACTTAAAGAGCTGCTTACCCCACAGGCTATTTTCTCCATGATCTTCACCTGCGTTCTTCTCATCGTTATGGGCAAGGTCATGGGCGGCGCTATGGACGAGGCTCTTAACAATTCAAGCGTGAACATTGCAAATCTTGACAGCTCGGAATTTACCGAGGAAATGATAAAGGCGCTCCCCGATTACGGTGCCGATCCTACGGTGGTCACTCTTGAGTCGGATAATCTTGAAAGCGAGATGGAGAGACTTGACATCAAAAATCTCGTTATTATCCCCGAGGGCTTCGGTGACAGCGTTACAAACGGCTCGGAGGCGGCAGGCGTTGACTGCGTGAGCATTGTTACGGGCGGCGGTCTTACAACTTCTATGCAGAATATGTCCGCTTCAAGCCTTACTGCTTCCGTTTCAAGCTATGTGAGAAATTACATCGAAACTCAGAAAATGGGTATGACAGACAGTGAGAAAGCACTCCTTGCGGAGCCTGTTGTGACGGTGGAATACACTACCGCTAACGGCAAGACCGTTCAGGTATCGGCGGATATGCTTATGGGCGTGCTTATGAGCCAGTCTATGATAGCTCCCTTTGCGGTCTTCTTCCTTATCCTCATGGCTTCTCAGATGATAATGACCGCTATTTCAACGGAAAAGATAGACAAGACTCTGGAAACTCTTATGTCCGCTCCCGTTTCGAGAATTACGGTGCTTACCGCTAAGATGATATCCGCTGTTATCGTGGCGCTTCTTAATGCGGGTGCTATGATAATCGGATTTGCCTTCTATATGCAGAGTATGATGGGCGGTGCTGCCGCTGAGCTTGAAGAGGGTGCTGCTATAAACACCGCGGGCATTACCTCGGGGGCTGAGGCTATGGCAAGTCTGGGGCTTACTCTCGGTATCGGTGATATCCTCATTTTCGGACTTGACCTGTTCCTTACAATTGCTATTGGTCTTTCGGTGTCCCTTATCCTGGGCGCGATGGCTACGGACACAAAGTCGGTGCAGACCTTGGTTATGCCCATTATGATGGCGACTATGATACCCTTCTTCGTTACAATGTTTGCGGACGTTAATTCTATGTCCCCTGTGCTTAGGACCGTTATGTACATCATTCCCTTTACACATACCTATACCGCTATGACTAATCTGATGTTCGGTGAGATGGCACTGGTTATCGGCGGACTTATCTATCAGGCGGTATTCTTTGCGGTTTGTATGTATCTGGCGGTGAAGATGTTTACCTCCGACCTGCTGTTTACTATGAATTTCTCAACAGACAGCGGCAGAAAGAAAAGCCTTCTTAAAGGTGCCGGAAAATGATCTTTCACGATTACAAGCCTAAAATGCAGAAAAATCCCATGCTTATCGGCACGGCGGTCATCTCCGCCGCCGCTGTCTCGGGGCTTTGGTATTTCAGAGAAGAGCTGGAGCTTACTGTTCCCGATATGCTTATGCTGTCGGGGGCTGCTCTGCTGGTAATTCTTTTGACCGTAAGGGATATTATCCAAAAAAAGAAAAATTTTCAAAAAGCTTCGGAACTGAAAAAACAGCGGGACGAGATGGAATGTGAGGATTTTTCCGACAGCAGCATTTTTTTCAAATGACAGGAAATGCTCACCTCTTTGCATATTCGGACGGATTTCGATTATAATACTTCTGTAGCGGAAAGCTTGATTTCCGTGGAAAGGAAGTATTACTATGTTTAATCAGAACCAGAATAACAACCGTCAGCAGAATAATCAGCAGAACCAGCAGCAGAATCAGCAGAACCGTCAGCAGAACGAGCAGAAGAAAAATCAGCAGAACGGTCAGAACTGCAAGGACAACCGTTCCGAAAGATAAAGGCTCTGCTTTTTTATCCGGGTTCAATGCGCTGTATTTCATTTTTTATGAAATACGGCGCTTTTTTGCGGCAGATCCGGAACATATATTTTGATAGTGATTATGTAATTGAGCCAAATTTTGATTACAAATCGTTACCGTTTTTTTATCATCAGCCGAAAGCTGCGGTTTTTAGGGCAATTTTAACGAATTAACCCTTTTATCTTTTAATCTTATTATCTCATTGTCACGTTGACATCGGACAAGTTTTGTAGTATAATTTACAATGTATCATCAGAATTTATAAATATGCCCTGTTTCGGCATATTAAAAATTTTTTCCTGAAAGGAAGTCGGTTATGGAAGCGGACGGGAGTCGGTTTATGTTTTCGGACGATAAGGAGCTTATCATCGCGCTTGCTTTGTGCGCTGTTCTTACCTTGGTAAGACTGTTTTACGGCTGCAGCGAGGCGGCGGCGGACGAGCTTGGTGAGGGCAGGATAAAAAGCTATGAGGAGGAAAGCGGCGGCAAGAATACGCTTTTTCGCTTATTTAAAAATCAGCGGAGATTTTTCGCTGTGTTCTCCGTTCACAAGCTTTTAAATTCTATGCTGGTGGGGGCAATTTTTGCTTTTTCCTTTGCAAAGCCCTTTGTTATCGGGGCGGGTGATGCGAATGCTCCGCTTGTTTGGCTCATTACCTTTCTGTGCTTTCTGATAACGGCGCTTGTTTTAAGATTTTTCGGCAGCGACCTGCCGAGGATACTTATGAGAGGAAATATCGCTGAGAAATTTGCGGCGTCCTCAGCAGGAGCTGTCAGACTGCTTTACTATCTTTTATCCCCTATTACCGAGCTTTCGGCGGCGGTCTCCTCCATTTTCGGCAGAAATCAGGAGGACGAGGACGCTGTTACCGAGGAAGAGATACTTATGATGGTGGACGCAGGAAATGAAACGGGTGCTATCGAATCCTCCGAAAAGGAAATGATAAACAATGTTTTCGAGTTCCACGAGCTTACTGTAAGCGATGTTATGACCCACCGCACCGATATTGTGGCGGTGAGCGTTGACGCTGAGATCTCCGAGGTGGTCTATACTGCCATTAAAAGCGGTTTTTCCCGCATTCCCGTTTACAGGGACAGCGTTGACCACATCGAGGGTATGATACACGTTAAGGATCTGCTTTGCCTTATCGGCACCGAGTCCTCTCAGGGCGTTACGGTAAGCAGATTTCTCAGAGACGCGGAATTCGTTCCCGAAAGCTGTATGTGCGACGACCTTTTTAAGATGTTCACCGAAAAAAAGCTGCAGATAGCTGTGGCTGTTGACGAATACGGCGGCACTGCGGGTCTTGTTACTATGGAGGACCTTGTGGAATCCATTGTGGGCAGTATTCAGGACGAATACGACAACGAGACCGAGGATATCTCAAAAATATCCGATGATACCTTCACCATAAAGGGCACTGCCGACCCTGCCGACGTTATGGAAGCTCTCGGAGAGCCGCTCCCCGAGGACTGCCGTTATGACACTATGAGCGGCTTTATCACCGACCTTCTGGGTCGTATTCCCGAGGACGGAGAAACCCCTTCCGTAAGCTACAAGGGTATTGAATTTACCGTGCTG
>JAGAJF010000070.1 GCA_017829005.1 Oscillospiraceae bacterium
GGGAACGATCTCCATCTTGCCCGACTCTATTTTTGAAAAATCAAGGATATCGTTGATGACAGACAGCAGCGTTCTACCTGCACTCTGAATATTTGCGGCATACTCGACAATATTTTTTTCGGAAGACTCGCGCATTATCATCTCGTTCATACCGAGAACAGCATTGATAGGAGTTCTTATCTCGTGGCTCATATTTGCAAGGAAGTTGTTTTTAGCCTTGCCTGCGCTGATAGCATTATCTGCCGCCTCTTTAAGCTCCCTGTTGACCTTTGCCTGCCACAGAGCAAGCCGCTTCATAATGACATTTACGATAATTATGCAAAGTGAAAATACAATGATATACAGAATATCCGAAAAAATGCCGCTGCCGTATATCTCGCCCACATTCCGCATCACTATGACCTTAAAGCCCGAAACCGCTTCCTCCATTACAAGGCAGACCCTTCTGTTTCCGTCGTAATCCTTTATGGTAACAGGCTTGTTTTCGGTAAGAGCGGTTCTGTAGCAAAGCTCGGCGGCATTTCTGGAAATGCCGGGCTGCATCTGGTATTCGTCAAAGGGGTGATTGAGGATATTTCCGTCAATATCCGTCAGAAATGCATAGCCCGAATCGGTATAGCTTTCTCCAAGAATACCTATCAGCTTGTCAAGGTAATAGTCAATTCCCAGTACACCGATAAAATTGCCCTTTGAGTCATAGACTATCTTGCTGAGGGTTGTGCAGTACAGTCCTGTCTGTTCGTCAAGATAGGGTGCCGAGATATTGAAATTATTGTCGGAAACAAGGGTGTCTATATACCATTGACGCTCTTCAACGTGCCAGTTGCTGTCAGGCTCCCAGCCGTTGTTCATGAGAACGGTATGCTCCCACTCCGGATTGCATAGGTATGCTACGGAAATATCATCATATTTTGATACGACATCGTTAAGATAGGCAATTGCGGTATCGTAATCAGCCGAAAAATCGGGCTGAGCGGCAATGCTGTCCGAAATAACGTCCAGAACGGCTCTGTTGCCCGATACCCATTCCTGCACCTGATACAGATAATATTCCGTTTCCTTCTGCATTTTGGTATTGCCCCAGCTGACCTGGGTGTTGGTGTTAAGTATTATTGCAAATACGCTTGTTACGGTAAGGACAATGGTGATAAGAGCAGTCTGCCGCCTGTGATCCACGGATCTTTTGTCTTTATTCTCACTTTCGCCTGCTTTGCTGAAATTGTTTATGGCGGACATTGAGATAAGATTGTCAAGCATCTGACTAAGTTCTTTTGCTGAGTCTCCGATTTCCGCTCCCGCACTGCTTCCCTCTTCACCCGAGCTGCCAAGGATATCCGCACGGCTGATTATCTTTGAGAGGGGACGTTTAAGCTCATAGCTCATATTTTTTAAGAATTCTTCCTTTACGGAAAGTGCGTTCTCCGCCGCCTCTCTGCTTCGGTAGGTACTGATATAAAACAGTATCATTGCCACGGCAAATATAAGCATAAACACGATTATGTATATGGACATTCCGCTAATGCCCAGATTTTCCGTGTCTCGTTTGACGCATACGATAAGATACCAGTCATAATTGGTCTTATCCGAAAAAATGTTGTATTTTACTCCGTCAGAGGTGTATTCAAAGGTATCGCCGTAAAGCATAAAGACCTTGTTTACAAGCTCATCGTAAAAATCAAGCTTACGGTGATCCTTGCCCACATACGCTGGGTCTGAATGACCGACGATCATTCCGTCGCCGTTTACAATAAGGCTTGTACCCGAGCTGCCCGAATTCATCTCCTCGATATAGCGCTGTATGCCGCTCAGATTAAAGTCAAGACCCACTACCGTTGAACCGTCCGAGAGAAGCTTTGAAATACTGTAGCACATTTCGCCTGTGCTTGCGTCAATATATGGGTCTGTAACATTGATGGAACCCATACGCTTCTTTGCACCCACATACCATGTTCTTTCGTCAAGGATAAAATCCTCATCGGGAATGAAATCGTTGATATAAAGCATACCGTTATATGCGGCATATGCACTGAAACAGCTGCCGTCTGACCTGCCGCTTATGTCGGCAATGGTCTCGGCACAGAAATATTCGTCAAGCAGCTTTGATGTATCACCGCCCATAGAAATTATCTGCTCTATCTGCATCGCCACGCTGTCAAGCAGGCACTCTGAGCGATAAAGGCTGTTGTCAACGCTTCCTGCAATGCTTGAGAGCCTCATCTGACCCTCGGCTTCTATCCGCTGGGCTTCGGTGTTCTTTATTAAAACAGCGTTCAGAACGGTTATTATCACAAGAATAACTATAAGTATTATGAGAGATGAACGATTGCTGCCGCTCAGTTTCCGGTTATCTTTTTTCAAGATATCAGCTCCTTGCTGATCAAAATATACAGAAAAAATTTTCCACAATAATTATACTATTTTTACTTCGGAGTGTCAATCAATAAATATTGTATTTTTGACCGATAAATGATTAACGTCCCCTTGAGACATATCAGTCAAGGGGACGTTATGATTTTGAGTTATTCGGTTATTAAGGTTATTTGTCCTGATTTTCGTTATTTATGCTTTCATCGTTTGTTTTGGGCACATTAAGCTTTTCTGCCTTTGCAGCCCTGCATTTTTTTATGTTTTTTCTGACAGCTATCACAATAAACACAACTATTCCTATAAGAACAAGATAGGGGAACAGGGAAATTATAAGGAAAAGAAGTCCCTCAAGGAAAATAAGGAAATTTGAAGCGGTGTCGGAAACACTGTTTATAAGCCGCTGACCGAATGTATCCTTCTGAACAGGCTCGGGTGTATATTCCTTGACCTCATTTATTCTGATATTCACGAAGGAATAGGCAACATCGGTGCGTATCTGATTCATACGTGTCTTTATCTTGGCTATTTCTATCTGCAGGTCGGTAAGCTCCCGCTCGATCGTTACGGCGTATTCCTCATCGGTGATATCCGCAAGGAGAGCGATATATCTGTCCTCCTTTGCCTCGTAAATCTCAAGGGTGGTGGAAAGATCGTAGTATTCGCTGCTTACATTCTCAACGGAAGCGTTCTTGCTCCGAAGGTCACCAAGCTCCGCCGCCGCAGAGCAGAAGCTGTCATAATCTGCACTGGGAACGCGGACTGTAGCAGAATAGGACTGCCACTTTTCCTGATCCTCGCTGTACCATCTGCTGTCCGAGCCGCCGTCACTGTAGCTTTCATTCTCCACAAATCCGCCATAGCTGTCAAGACTTTCCTTGAATTTGCCGATAGCTTCATCAAAATTCAGAACGTCTACCGTCATATTGCAGGTGTAGACAAGCATTTCCTTTTTTATCTTCTCCGAAGCAAGACCGCTTTCGTCTCCGCTGCTGTTTGATGAAGCGTCCGAGCTTTCGGCGTCGGCATATTCGTATTCCTCCGAAGCGGCTGCATCGGAGTAGATGTCATAGCTTGCCTCGCTGTTATAGGACGCTCCTGCACTTTTTGTATTGCTTATATCATTATATGAGCTTTCATACGAACTGCTTCCGCAGGCGGTGAGCAAAAGCGAGGAAAGCATAAGCGGGAGAATTATTTTTCTTTTCATATGTAATACCTCCTGTTTGATTTATGCCGTGAATTTTGTTTATATTTATTATACGGTTAAGGGTAAGCTTATTTATGGGATAATTATGTAAATAAAATGTAAATAAATAGTTGGATTGTTTATTGTTGTTTTGTAATTCTATTTTCTATGAGAAAAAATAAATTATTCTCTAATCTGTTTTTAACCGATCTTAAAATACGGTTTAATTTAGATGGTGTATTATATAGACATTCCAAAACAAAACACATTTGAAAGGATGGTAATTCATTATGAGTAAAAATCTTCCCGAAGTAGTTTCAAACGGTTCAGGCTTTGTAAATAAGATCAAGAGATTCTTTTCGGTGATATGCAGAAATGATATTGCAGTGTCAAGGACAAACGAATTTTTCCATATGCCCATTCTGGCATTCCTTATCATTGCGCTCCTCACCATCAAGCTCTCCGTTCCCGTTATTCTTATCTCCCTTTTCTGCGGAGTTGAGTATACCATCAGAGGAGAGGATTTCCCCGAACCTAAGAAGATCACATTCAAGCCGTGATTTTCTAATCATATTTTAATCTTAATCACAAACGGGTTTAATCCTTACGGGATATAATAATTTTACTGAATGAGAAAGGCAGATAGTTATGAATGATTTTGAAAATGTAAGCGAACTGGTAAATAAAACAGGCGCAAGCTTTGAAGAAGCACGTTATGCATATGAGGCGTGCGGCAAGGATATGGTTGAGGCTGCAATAATGCTGGAAAAGGCCAAAAACAGCAGCGCCAAAAGGGTCAAATACTGCAATGACCTCAACAAAGCAAAGCAGTGCTTCAGAAGAAACAGCCGCAGGGCAGCAGACTGTGCGGGCAGCTTTTTCGGCAAGCTTTGCAGAAACAGCGTAAGGATCGCAGGCAGCAGGGAATATTTCTGTATACCCGTGATAGCGGCAGTTATATGCGCTTTGCTTCTGTGGGAGATAATCGTTCCCGTGGTGCTTATCTCCGTTCTTTTCGGAGTGACCTACACCTTCTTCGGTCCGGATTTCTCAAAGGAATTCGTGTTCGGCTTTTCAAAGCCTGTAAGTGCCGCACATTCTGCTCCCACTTACACATACGACCGGTCCGATGAATCCTGTGACAACGGATTTTTTAACAAGTGATATTTTTCACCGCCGCATTTTCAGAATAGAAAATAAGAAAATGCGGCATTATTATTCATATAATCCTGTTGTAATCGTTTCGTTTTTGTGCTACAATTAAATGTATAAAGAAAGGCAACGCTTATGCTGAATTTGAAAAAAATTGAAAGGAGTCTTCCGGTGGAACATCACGAAATGGCTGAAAAGCTTGTGGAAAAATGTGGTATAACCTATGAAGAAGCCGGAGAAGTGCTTAAAGAAGCCGGCTTCGATCTGCTTGAGGCTATGATCATCCTTGAACGCCGCGGCAAGCTGGGCGGTGCTAAAAACAACAAATATTCAACAAATTTGCAGCCCGATTACTATGTTTACAGCGAAAAAACCGCTGCCGACGCCGAAAATATCAAGGAATTTTTCAGCCTTGCATGGCAGAAGCTTTGTGAGATATTCAGGGATATTTTAAAATATCAGGTGGTAATATCGAAAAACGGCGAGGACATACTTGCTTTTCCTCTGCTGCTTGCCATAATCCTGCTCTGCTGCACGGTGGGACTTTGCTTCCTTGTGGTTCTTATCACGCTGTTTAACGGCTGCAGCTATTCTATCAGAAAAAATATATAGGGGATATTATTATGCCGAAAATTTTAATTGTCGAGGATGAACATCAGCTTGCCAGATTTATCCAGCTTGAGCTTGAGCATGAGGACTATGAAACGGCTGTGGCAGGAGACGGCAGAGAGGGTCTTACCCTTGCCGAAAGCGGTGAATTTGATCTGGTGCTTCTTGATATAATGCTCCCGGGGCTTAACGGTCTCGAGGTGCTGAGAAGGCTCAGAAAGGCTGAAAACAATGTGCCTGTCATAATGCTCACAGCCAGAGATTCCGTTATGGATAAGGTCTCGGGGCTTGATATGGGAGCTGACGATTACATCACGAAGCCATTTGCCATTGAGGAGCTTCTTGCAAGAATACGTGTAACTCTTCGTCAGCACCGTCCCTCCGAGGAGGAAAAAGGCAAGGAAGAAATAATCTCCTTTAAGGAGCTGTCCATGGACACTGCCCGTCACACCGTTACCTGCGGTGGAAAGCCTTTGGAGCTTACAGTCAAGGAGTTTGGACTTTTACAGGCACTTCTTGAGAATGTTTCCATTGTACTTACCCGTGAACAGCTTCTTGAGCGTGTGTGGGGATATGATTATTTTGGTGAGACCAATGTGGTTGACGTTTATATAAGATACCTGAGAAGCAAGCTTGAGGAGGTCTCTGAAACCAAATATATCCAGACGGTCAGGGGAGTGGGCTATGTCATCAAATGATAAGCTCAGGTATCCTGTGCTGCTTGTCCACGGAATGGGTTTCAGGGATTTTAAGCTTGTAAATTACTGGGGACGCATACCTAAAGCGCTGGAAGAAAACGGCGCAAGGGTATTTTACGGCAGGCAGGACAGCAACGGCAGCATTGAAAGCAATGCAATGCAGCTGAGGATATCTCTTGAGAATGCTCTTGCAGAGTCGGGTGCCGAAAAGGTGAATATTATTGCTCATTCAAAGGGCGGACTTGAGGCGAGGTATCTTATCTCAACAATGGGCTATAGTGATAAGGTAGCTTCACTTACCACAGTTTCCACGCCCCATAACGGCTCTGTTACCGTTGATAAGCTTATGAAATTCCCTCAGGGAGCTGTAAAGCTTGGCTGTGGGGCAGTTGATATGTGGTTCAGGCTCCTGGGAGACAAATCCCCTCATACATATGAGGCGGTAAAGAGCTTCCGAACGGCTGACGCTGAAAAATTCAATCGTGAAAATCCCGATGCAGACGGAGTTTATTACCAAAGCTACGCCTTCGCTATGAAAAAAATGACCTCCGATATGTTTATGGCTGTCCCATGGGCGGTGGTAAATCACTTTGAGGGCGAAAATGACGGTCTGCTTGCTCCGAGAGCGGTGAAATGGACAAATTTCAAGGGAGTTTATTACGGAACAGACGGACGGGGCATTTCCCACTGCGATGAGGTGGATATGCGCCGAAGCAGGCTTTCGTCAAAGAAAGACGGAGATGTTTCGGATATAACCGAGTTTTATGTTGATATGATCAAGGGATTAAAGGAGCTTGATCTCTGACAAAGGAGGCGGCTTTGTGGCAAATAATAAAACCGACAGCAGCTCCATTGCAGGGCAGATCACAGCCAGCAGACAGCTTGAAAGGCTGGGACAGTACCTGCTGCACGATCTGCTGATATTTTTATTTTCCGTTGTAAGCTGGTGTACAGCCGCCGAAGCGGCTTACGTAACAGCTTTTGATATAGATCTTGCAAGATGCATCAGCTTTGATTTTGATATTTTTACAGCAAGTGCAACAGCGGATAATTTCTGGAACGCTTTAGGCACAGGAGTTTACAGCTTCGGGGAATATTCCGTAAAATGCGGCGCATTTGCCCAGGCGCTTACCTGCGGTATAAGTATTCTTGGAATGATACAGGCAGTTGTGTGGCTTGTGACATTTCTGCCCGAGTATTTCAAGGCGAAAAAAATGCTCAGTCCCTTGAATAAGATCGCTGTGACTGCCACCGAGCTTACCGCTGCGGCGCATAACAGTCAGTACAATTTTGACGATATCGAATCGGCTATCGGAAGCATTGACCCCATGGATTCGGACATACACATTTCAACCGGAAACCGCGACCTCAAGCGTATCGAGCAGGCGATCAACGACCTCCTCGACAGAATGAGAAACGCTTACAAAAGTCAGTCCAGATTTGTTTCGGATGCTTCCCACGAGCTGAGAACGCCTATCGCCGTTATCAAGGGCTATGCCGATATGCTTGACAGGTGGGGAAAGTCGGACGAGAAGATACTTGAAGAGGGTATCACAGCCATAAAAAACGAGTCCGAGAATATGAACAAGCTTGTTGAGCAGCTGTTGTTCCTTGCAAGGGGCGATAACGGCAGACAGCCTGTTAATATGACGGAGTTTTCCCTTTCGGATATGATACGCGAGGTACACTCAGAAGCGGAAATGATAGACCCCGAACACACCTATAATCTTGACATCAAGGACGAGATAAGCCTTTTTGCCGATATTTCAATGATGAAGCAGACTGCACGTATTCTCTGCGACAATGCAAAAAAATATACGCCTGCGGGAAATACCATTACTCTCAGGGTGATGAACGGCGAAAACGGAGAAAAATGCTTTGAAATTCAGGATACGGGAATAGGCATTGACGAAAAGGACATTCCTCTTATTTTTGACAGATTTTTCCGTTCCGATCCTGCAAGAACACGTGAAACTGGCGGAACAGGTCTGGGACTTTCTATTGCAAAATGGATAGTTGACCGTCACGGCGGACATTTTGAGGTCATTTCATACAAGGACATCGGCACAAGAATAACTGTTTGCCTGCCGAATACTCCTGTTTTGGCGGAGAATAATAATCCTGCAAAGCAAACGGTCTGATAACAGAAAGGATGGTTTAAAATGGAAATTACAAATGTTTCAGAATTTAACGAAAAGGTCCTTAATTCGGATATCCCTGTTCTGGTGGATTTTTACGCCGAATGGTGCGGTCCATGCAAAATGATGGCTCCTGTGGTCGATGAGATATCACGAGAGGCAAAGGGTTTTGCGGTTTACAAGGTCAATGTGGACAACGTTCCCGAGGCTGCCGATAAGTTCGGAGTTTCAAGTATTCCAACCTTTGTTGTTATTAAAAACGGAGCGGAAACAGCACGAAATATCGGCGCTGCACCCAAGCAGAAGCTCATCGAGCTTATAAATAAAGCGACTTGACATCTTCGGCATTTTACGGTATAATAGAATAAACCTGATGACCGCCTTCGGGCGGTTATTGTATTTTCAGAAAGGACGGATCAATATTATGGACGGCAGAACTGCAGAGGAAAAACAGGGAATAACACTGCTGGGAAACCAAAAAACAAAATATCCCGATGATTATGCACCCGAGGTTTTGGAAACTTTTGTAAACAAGCACCGGGACAATGATTATTTTGTAAAATTCAACTGTCCCGAATTTACAAGCCTTTGCCCTATCACAGGACAGCCCGATTTTGCGACTATCTATATATCATATATTCCCGATATAAAAATGGTAGAATCAAAATCGCTTAAACTGTATCTGTTCAGTTTCCGAAATCACGGAGATTTTCACGAGGACTGCGTTAATATCATTATGAAGGATCTCATTAAGCTTATGGATCCAAAATATATCGAGGTCTGGGGAAAATTTACGCCCAGAGGCGGCATTTCCATTGACCCATACTGCAATTACGGTAGAAAGGGCACAAAATTCGAGGAAATGGCATATAAACGTCTGAGTGAACACGATATGTATCCCGAAAAGGTGGATAATCGCTGAAACCTATTGACATCATCTCTCTTTTGAGTTATAATAATAGTAATCTGCTATGAATACTATATGAAGGGACTTGATGCGATGAAAATATCTACCAAGGGCCGCTATGCGCTGAGAATGATGTGCGATCTTGCTATGAACGACACAGGTGCTGCGATACCGCTCAAAGACATTGCTAAAAATCAGGATATCAGCGTTAAATATCTTGAGCAGATAGTTATCCTTCTGAGCCGTGCGGGCTTTGTTAAAAGCGTCCGCGGCGCACAGGGCGGCTATAAGCTGACAAATCCGCCCAAATACTACACAATTGGTATGATACTCAGCAAATGTAAACTAAATGGAGATAAAAAGTTCCCTTTTCTTTCGGATTATTTCGTCTATTTTGCCGATGTAGGACGGAATGTCTTTCGGA
>JAGAJF010000071.1 GCA_017829005.1 Oscillospiraceae bacterium
CGAGAAGCTGGCACAGCGGCTTGGCGTTGAGTTCTTCGATAACAAGCTGCTGGATATTGCGGCAAAGGACAGCGGTATCCACAAGACCCACTTTGAGGAAAGCGACGAGCGGCGCACGAACAGCTTTCTGTATCTGCTTTCCACCACCTACGGTCAGGGCGGAGTGCCTTTTGATGACGCGCTGTTTTTCGCCCAGCTGAACGCTATCCAGAAGATCGCCGGACAGAAGTCCTGCGTTATCATCGGCAGGTGCGCGGACTATGCGCTTCGTGACTTCAAGGACGTGCTGAACATCTACATAACCGCCCCCGTGGAGGACAGGGTAAAGCGCGCGATCAACTCCTACGGTATAGCGGAGAAGCACGCTGCAAAGTATGTTGAACGCATGGATAAGCAGCGGATATCCTATTACAACTATTACACCGACAGGCGCTGGGGCACGGCGGAGAATTTCGATATTTGTCTTGACAGCTCCGCGCTCGGCATTGACGGTTCGGTTGATCTGCTGGAGGATTTCGTTAAGAAGTACTATAAAGAATAACAGTCGCCCCCGAGGGTTTTTGAACCGCCCCCTGTCAAGTAGACAAATGAAAAAACAAAAGAATTCTTAAGATTTTGTTGAAATCCACCCCGCTGAGCAGCAGGGTGGATTTTTCACGCTGCCGCAGCCGAGTGGTATTCCATAGGTGTCATACATTTCAATTTTAACTGGTAACGTTTGGTGTTGTAAAACTCGATGTAGTCCTCAATGGCATTTGTTAGTTCCTCCTTAGAGGAAAACTTCCTCAGATAATACATCTCGGATTTGAGTATTCCCCAAAAACCTTCCATAGGTCCGTTATCAATACATCTTCCAACTCGTGACATACTCTGCCGCATACCTGCTTTCATAAGCATATTATGGAAAGTTTTGTTTGCTTTTTTATTTGTCATAACTCTTGGTTACGGAATTAGTATAGCTTAATTGTGCGAGTCTGTCTATCGCGCTTTGGTAAAAGAAAAGTAAAATTTCCATTCAATATCCGGGCTAATTTGGGCTATAAAGAGCCTTTCGGCTCGGGAATATTTGAATTGAAAAAGGAGCAGCCGGGTGGTTGCTCCTTTGTTGTATTAAGGCAAATGAAAATTACATCAGTTTTGGGGAAATTTTATCTTATCAATTTTTTCTCTGATTATCGGTGCAATAGCAATTGCAATAATCATTTTGATAAGATCTCCGGGAATAAAGGGAAATACGCAGAGGGAGAGTGCTGACATTAGAGGTGTGCCTGACTGCAGGCAAAACCACAATGTACCGAATGCATAGCATACAACTGTGCCTATGATCATCCCAATAAGATGGATCCATCTCTGCTGATATTTATCAATTGCAATTCCTGCTATAATAGCCATTGGAATAAATCCAATAATATAACCTCCTGTCGGACCTGCAAGTTTCGCAACTCCACCGGTAAATCCTGAAAATACAGGAACTCCCACAAGCCCTATAAGAAGGTAAACCAAGTAGCTAATAGTTCCCTTTTTCCAATCCAGGACATAAAGGGAAATATAAATTGCAAGATTGGTAAGCGAAATAGGCACAGGTCCTATGGGAATGGATAATGGTGCTAAAATACAGGTTACTGCTGCCATTAAGGCTGTAACTACCAGTGTATAGGTTTTCGTGTTCCGAATGCTTGGGCTGATCTGTTTTTCCATAATGATAATGTAATTCCTTTCTTTCGTCAAATGCACATCAGAGGTGCCCTTATTTTCATACTGATTCGATTTCACAAGTAAATCCTGCGTCAGTAACAGCCTTTATCGTATCTTCAATTCCTTGTCCTCCTGCGGTAAGATAGCCTGAGGCAAAAATAGAGTCAACAACACGCAGGAGATTCTTTTCTTCTCCTTTGAAATAAACTTCACGTCCTGCAGCACAGCGAATATCAGACTTTGGTACAAGAAGTCTTGCAAGACATAAAACTTTCATACAGTAAGATGTTGTAAGCGTTGAAATATCAGCATTTTCAAGCGGAGTGCCCGGGATCGGAAGCAGGAAGTTGATCGGAAGCGCTTCGGGCTGAATTTCACGCAGTTCAAGAAGCATATCAACAACATCTTCCTTGCTCTCGCCCATACCGATAATGCCGCCGCTGCATATTTCAAATCCGAGCCTTTGCAGCATGTGTATGTTATCTATACGCTGCTGAAATGTATGTGTAGTGCAAATATGGCTGTAATAAGAACGGCTGCTGTTCAGGTTGTGATTTATCCGGTCAAGTCCTGCCTCTTTAAGAATACGTGCCTGTTTTTCCGTCAGAAATCCTATTGAACAGCAAAGGTGCTCGCATTTTTCTTTCATAACACGTATACGCTTTGCAAGTTCCTCAATTTCCTCATCTGTGAATTTCATTCCGCTAAGACCTATACAGTGGCGAGACAGGTGATATTTTTCTACCAGATCATTGTGCCCATAAAGCTTATCGTCAGATACCCATTTATACTTGTCGATTTCTGCTTTGGAGCGACAGGATTGGGCACAGTAAGCACAATCCTGAGAACAATTGCCGCTGCGTGCATTTGTTAAAATATGAACACTGACATGATTGCCTTTATATTTTCTGCGAAGCTTTTCTGCGCGTGCAATAAGCTCTTCCAGCTGCTCATCGGGAGTATTCAGAATATCAATTGCCTCTTCACGGGAAATATTCATATTCTCATTCATTTGTGGTTCAGGAACCATGATATGCCTTCTTTCTAATCTTAATTTGCATTATGATTATAGCACAGAACGCCGATATTGTCAACCGTTATTTTTTATAAAGTTGACAATTTTGCCTGAAAAGATGAAAAAAACTATTTCACAGTAGCTGTTGCAGAAACTATAGCCCTCAGCAACAGAATTTCCATAAAGGGGTATAGGAAATACAAAGATCACAATGATGACCAATACCGTTTCAAATGCGGTCAACCTTCTGGGAAATTATCTTCTTATAAACGGAAATTTCGGTTTTCCTGCACTGGGAGTAAAGGGCGCAGCCATAGCCACCGTTTCAGGCTCCTGCGTTGCCGCCGTGATCAGCCTTTCCACCCTTGCTTCTAAAAACGGATATCTTCGTCAAAGAAACTTGAGCGTTTTCCGCGCAGCGGATAATGCGTACATACAGTACGTCAAGTTTCTTTTCCTAGGGAAGCACTGATTAAATCACGCCTGACGGCTTGGTACGCATCTTGCTTGCATATTTTTAGTTTGGCGCAAAATATCACATAATGCGTTAACGATCATGTTTCATTTTGCGCCAAACCTGCATCTTGCACAAATTTCGCTTGACGGGCG